>CAKZVN010000374.1 GCA_937922105.1 uncultured Litorilinea sp. | reverse complement strand
TGGGCACGCGCATCGCCGCGCTGGAAACGGGCGAGATCAACGTCCTCGGCCTGGCGCGCGAGGCCGTCTCCCTCTTCCAGGATAACCCGGACTACAACATCATCACCGCGCAAGAGACCGCCAGCCTCAACTTCGTGGAGTTCAACTACAAGCGCGCGCCCTTCAACGACCCCAAGTTCCGCCGCGCCTTCGGCCTTGCCATTGACAAGGAAGCCATCGTCCTGGGTGCCTACGGCGGCTTTGCCACCCTCAACCCCAACCCCTACCCCAACGGCAACCCCGGCTGGGACCCCACCATCGGCGAGACCTACGGCATGCCCTATGACCCGGAGGCCGCGGCCGCGCTCTTCGAGGAAGCCGGCTGGGTCCTGGACCCCGCGCGCGGCATCCGCGTCGCCCAGGGCGTGGAGGGCGTCCCCGACGGCACCCCGGCCCAGTTCGAGTGCTGGACCTACCCCGCGGAGATCAAGCAGCGCGAATGCGAGATCATCCAAGCCAACTTGGCTGACCTGGGCGTCACCATCACCATCCAGCTCACCGACTTCGGCACCATGTCCGCCGAAATGCCCAAGGCCGAATTCGACTTCGACGTCATGCGCTGGACGTGGAACGAGCCGGTCATCCTCTCCTTGCTCTTCAAGTGTCCCGGCTGGCAACAACTCTTCTGCGACCCGGAGCTGGACAAGCTGCTCATCGCCGCGGAGACGGAGATGAACCCCACCGCCCGCCTGGAGCTGGTGCGCGAGATCCAAAAGTATCTGTTGCAACAGGCGGTGATCATCCCCCTCACCAGCGACTGGTACATCACCGGCTCGGCCGCGGCCATCCAGGACCTGCGCTATGACTCCACCTTCGGCCTGACCTACGACGACGTCTGGTTTGCGCGCTAAGCGCCCACGCCCGTCGGCACGTGCACATGGGAACCGTGCGCACGTGCCGACACGGACCTGCCTATGCTTGCCTACCTGACCCGCCGCCTGTTGATGCTGGTCCCCGTGATCTTGGGCGTCTTGGCGCTCACCTTCCTCATGCGCGCCCTCATTCCCGGCGACCCCATCCTCATCATGTTCCAGGGCGAGATGCCGCCCAGCCCCGAGCTGGTGGCAGAGCTGCGCCGCGAGCTGGGGCTGGATGCGCCCCTGCCCGTCCAATTCGCCAACTACGTGGCGGGCGTGCTGCAAGGCGACCTGGGCCGCTCCGTGCGCACGCGGCGCCCCGTCGCGGTGGAGATCGCCGAGCGCTACCCCAGCACCGTGCTGCTCACCCTGGCGAGCCTGCTCATTGCCACCGGCGTGGGCTTGACCACCGGCATCCTCGCCGCCCTCTACAAAGGCACGCCCATTGACACCGTCACCATGTTCTTGGCCCTCTTCGGCCTTTCCATGCCCGCCTTTTGGTTCGGCCTCTTGATGATCCAATGGTTCGGTGTCAACCTGCGCTGGTTCCCGGTCATGGGGTCGGGCAGCTGGCGCCATCTGGTCTTGCCCGCGCTCACCCTGGGGCTGATCGCCTCCACCATCCAGGCGCGCATTGTGCGCTCCAGCATGTTGGAGGTGCTCAACTCCGACTATGTGCGCACGGCGCGCGCCAAGGGGCTGCGCGAGGGGCTGGTCATCCTGCGCCATGCCCTCAAAAATGCGCTCATCCCCTTGATCACCATCTTGGGGCTGCAAGTGGGCGGCCTCTTGGGCGGCGCCTTCATCATCGAGACGGTCTTCGCCTGGCGCGGCATCGGCGAGCTGGCGGTCAACGCCATCTCCCAGCGCGACTTCCCCGTGGTGCAAGGGGTCATCGTCGTCGTCGCCATCACCTACGTGCTGGTCAACCTGGTGGTGGACTTAACCTATCGCCTCTTGGACCCAAGGATTCGCTATGAGTGACGCGCGGGGGGGAGTTGCCGGCCCGGCGGTGGGCCGCTTGGAGTTGAGCAGCCCGGCCCAGCGGGCGCGCCAGCGTTCGGGGCTGGCGCTGGCGCTGCGCGACCTGGGGCACAAGCGCGAAGCCTGGCTGGGCGGCGCGGTGGTCGTGCTCTTGGTCCTGACCGCGCTCTTGGCGCCCTGGATCGCGCCCTATGACCCCTACGCGCTCAACGTGCGCGACCGCCTGCAACCGCCCAGCGCGCACTACTGGTTCGGCACCGACGACCTGGGCCGCGACCTCTTCAGCCGCATCGTCTTCGGCGCGCGCACCACCCTCCAGACCGGCGTGGTGGTGATCCTGATCGCCGCCAGCCTGGGCACGCACTTGGGGCTGGTGTCGGGCTATTTCGGCGGTCGCGTGGATGCGCTCATCATGCGCGTGGTGGATGTGGGCTTGGCCTTTCCCTACATTCTGCTGGCGTTGGCGATTGTGGCAAGCCTGGGGCCGAGCCTGCAAAATGCGCTCATCGCCATCGGGTTGGCCTATGTGCCGGGGTGGGCGCGCTTTGTGCGCGGCAATGTCTTGGCGCTCAAGGAGAACGAGTTCATCACCGCGGCGCGTGCGCTGGGCGCCAGCCACGGTCAAATTATCCGTCGCCACATCTTGGTCAACGTCTTGCCCAGCATCATCGTCTTGGCGAGTCTGGACTTTCCCGCCGCGGTGCTCTCCACGGCTGCGCTGAGCTACATCGGGCTGGGCGCGCAGCCGCCCACCGCGGAGTGGGGTGCGCTGCTCACCGGTGCGCGCAGCTACATGCGCTCGGCGCCGTGG
>CAKZVN010000373.1 GCA_937922105.1 uncultured Litorilinea sp. | reverse complement strand
CGAGAAGCCGCTGGTGGCGTCGCTGGCAGAGTTGGACCGCATCGAAGAGGCGGAACAGCGCACCGGCAACTACACCAGCAGTGTTTTTCAATGGCGTTTCGGCTCGGGTGGACAACACTTGAAGCGGCTGATTGACGCCGGGGAATTGGGCAGACCGTTGGTCTGTACCAGTTTGATAACGTGGTATCGCACGCCGGCTTACTATGCTGTGCCCTGGCGCGGTAAGTGGGCGACCGAACTGGGCGGCGTGAGCATGGGGCACGGTATCCACAGCATGGATTTTGTGCTGTGGCTGCTGGGCGAGTGGGTGGAGGTGCGCGCGATGATGGGCACGCTGGATCGGGCGATCGAGGTGGAGGATGTCTCCATGGCGCTGGTGCGCTTTGCGTCGGGCGCGCTGGCGACTATGACCAACAGCGTGCTCTCCCCACGTGAGTCGTCGTATGTGCGCTTCGATTTTCAGCGCGCCACGGTGGAGTTGACCCATCTCTATAGTTATCGCAATGCCGATTGGCGCTATACGGGTGTGCCGGGCGCGGAGGACGCGGCGGATGTGGCGCGCTGGGCGGCAATCGGCGAGGATGTGCCGTCGAGCCATGCCGCGCAGTTGGCGCATTTTTTGGCGAGTATGGAAGCCGGCACGCGGCCCGCAGTCAGCGGCGCAGATGTGCGCCGGACCATTGAGTTTTTGGCAAGCCTGTATAAGTCCGCCATGACTGGGCAGCCGGTGCTCCGCGGGTCGCTGGTGCCGGGGGACCCGTGGTATGCTGCCATGTGCGGGCCGTGTGATGGAGTGTGGCGACAAGCATGAGGCGCGAGGAGTATGCACAGCGAACAGGACCCCCGACGACTTGGCGAGCTGCTGGCGGGTTATTTGGCGACGCACACCGGACGTGCAACGACCGTGGAAGCGGTGCGCCCGCTGAGTAGAGGCTGGGAGAGCGATGTCTATGCAGTGAGCGCACCGGGTCTGCGCGACGGGATGGACGTGCTGGCGTTGCGCGTTTATTTCGGCGCGCAATCCGGCGCGACGGCTGTGTTGGAAGCGCGCGCGTTGCGTGTCTTGGCTGCGGCGGGCTATCCTGTGCCGCAAGTGGTATGGGTGGAGCCGCGCTCCAACGCGCTGGGCCGCCCGTTTCTGTTGATGGAGTATGTGGCGGGCGAGCCGCTGGGTGTAGCCATGCGCAGCACGGACTCGTCAACGCGCACCGTGGCTACGGCGCGCTTTTGCACCCTCTTCGCGCAGCTGCACGCGCTGGAGTGGGCGCGGATTGAGGCGGCGCAGGAACTGCCGCGCTACACCCTGCGCGAGGTGCTGGATACTTTTGCCGGCTATGCGCGGCGCTTCCCGTCCGCGGCCTTTGACGCGACGCTGGGCTGGCTCTATACCCATGTGGATGGGGTATCGCCCGCGCCTCCTGCGCTGATCCACTTCGACTTTCATCCCTTCAATATCCTGGTCAACGAGCACAACGAGGCGCGCGTGATTGACTGGACCCAGTGCCAGATTACCGATCCGCGCCTGGACCTGGCTTGGACCATGACGCTGGTCGGTTCGGAGCGAGGGCGGGAGACCGCGGCGGCACTGCGCGACGGCTACGCTGCGGCAGCCCGCCAATTCGGCGCGACGCTGCGCACCGATGAACTGGCGTTCTTTGAGGCTGTCGCGGCGGCGCGACGATTGCTTTCTGTGTTGCTCTCGCTGGACCACGGCGCGGAGGCGCTGGGGATGCGCCCCGGCGCGGAAACGACCATGACCGGCTATCTGCCCATGATCGCCAACGTCTACCGGCGTTGGCTGGAGTTGACCAGCGTTGCGTTGCCGGATGCCGAGGAACACTTGGCAGGGCTGCTGTAAGCGCGTCACCGTCCCAATCGAGAGGATGTGTATGGTGCAACCGACCGAGGTGCGGACAAGTATACCCGACTATCACATGACCCCGGACGAGTTCCGTCGCTATGGCTATGCCGCAGTGGATTGGATCGCGTCCTATATGCAGGAGGTGGAGCGCTATCCGGTGCTGGCGCAAGTGGCGCCGGGCGAGATTCGCAGCCGCTTGCCCGCGCAGCCGCCGATGGAGGGCGAGCCGTTCGACGCCATCTTAGCCGATATGGAGCGGGTGATCCTCCCCGGCGTGACGCACTGGCAGTCGCCCAACTTCTTCGCGTTCTTTCCGGCGAATGCATCCGGACCGGCGATCTTGGGCGATTTGCTGGCTGCCGGGTTGGGGGTGCAGGGGATGATCTGGGCGACCAGCCCTGCGTGTACAGAGTTGGAAACGCACGTGCTGGACTGGATGGCGCAGATGCTGGCGTTGCCGCCTGCTTTCCATTCCAGCAGTACGGGGGGTGGGGTGATCCAAGATTCGGCGTCGAGCGCGGCGCTGTGCGCGCTGATCGCCGCGCGCGAGCGGGCAACCGGGTTAGCCTCGAATGCGCGCGGCTGCGATGGGCGGTTGACTGCCTATACCTCCACGCAGGCCCACTCTTCGATTGAAAAGGCGGTGAAGATCGCGGGGTTGGGACAGGAGAATCTGCGCCTGATCGAGGTAGATGAGCAGTATGCCATGCGCGTCGACCAACTGGCGGCGCGGATTGCAGCGGATCGGGCTGCGGGCAAGATTCCCTGTTTCGTGTCGGCGACGGTGGGAACGACCTCATCCAACGGGATGGACCCGCTGGCGGAGATCGGCGCGGTCTGCCGGGCCGAGGGCGTTTGGCTGCATGTGGATGCGGCAATGTCCGGCACCGCCGCGATCTGCCCGGAGTTTCGTTACTTGCAGCGCGGGCTGGAGTTGGCGGATAGCTATTGCTTTAACCCGCACAAGTGGATGTTCACCAACTTCGACTGTGACTGTTTCTATGTGGCGGACCGGCGCAGCCTGATCCAGGCGTTGAGTATCTTGCCGGAGTATCTTCGCAATCAGGCGACCGAGTCGGGCGCGGTGATTGATTACCGCGATTGGCAGATTCCGTTGGGGCGGCGCTTTCGCAGCTTGAAGCTGTGGTTTGTGATTCGTCATTATGGCGTGGAGGGGCTGCGCGCGCATGTGCGCCGGCATGTGGCGCTGGCGCAGGAGTTTTTGGGCTGGGTGATTGCGCACCCGGACTTTGAGCAAGCCGCGCCCGCGCCGCTCAATCTGGTCTGTTTCCGCCATCGGGGCGGCGACGCGGTCAATCAGCGGCTGTTGGAGCGGCTCAACGCGTCGGGCGCGCTTTACTTGTCGCATACCAAGCTGGATGGGCGCTACACGTTACGCATGAGCATCGGACAGACGCATACCGAGGCGCATCATGTTGCCGCGGCCTGGGAACGGATTGTGGCGACGGCACAAGCGGTCGTGGCGGAGTTGGAGGAGGTAGAAACCCCATGAGCATGAGCAAACGTGCGCGATTGGAGGCGACCTTTGCGGGCGAGGCGGTGGATCGCCCGCCGGTGGCGCTGTGGCGGCATTGGCCGATTGATGACCTGCGCGGCGGTGAGTTGGCGCGGGCGACGCTGACCTTTCAGCAGACTTATGATTTCGACTTTATCAAGGTGACGCCCAACAGCAACTACTGTGTGGCGGGCTATGGCGCGCAGTCCACTTGGGTCGGCAACGAGGAGGGGACCTATGTGTGGGGACCGCGCGTGATCCGGGAGCCGGAGGACTGGAGCTATCTTCGCCCGTTGGCGCCGGACGAGGGGCTGATGGGTGAGGTTTTGGCGGCTAACCGGCTGATCGGCCGCGCGGTGGGCGAGGAGACGCCTTTCATCGCCACCATCTTCAACCCGTTGGCCCAGGCCAAAAATCTGGCAGGCGATCGCTTGCTCGCCGACCTGCGACAGTCCCCGGAGATGGTGAAGGCGGGCTTGGCAACCATCACCGAGTCCATCCTGCGTTTTGTAGAGGCGCTCAAAAGCACAGGCGCCGCGGGGATTTTCTTGGCGCTGCAACATGCGAGTTACGATCTGCTGACCGAGGCCGAGTATGCCGAGTTCGGCAAGCCGTTCGACCTACAAATTTTGGAGGCGACGGCGGGGATGTGGTTCAACCTGGTGCATGTGCACGGCACGCACGTGATGTTCGATCTGGTGGCGGATTACCCGGCCCAGGTGATCAACTGGCACGATATCGAGACCCCGCCCAGCTTGGGCGAAGCGCTCACGCGCACGCGTATGGCGCTGTGCGGCGGGCTGCGCCAGTGGGAGACGGTGGCGCGTGGGCTGCCGGAGGCGGTGTACGCAGAGGCGGAGGCTGCGATTGCGGCGACGAACGGGCGACGCTTTATTCTGGGAACTGGCTGTGTGACGCCTATCATCACGCCGACCTGCAACATTGTCGCTGCGCGGCGGGCGGTGGAGTCCGCGCTGGTTGCGCGCGGTTGAATTTTTCTGCAGGCGCCGGGCAGTAAACCGCCCGGCGCTTTCTCCTGGTAGCTACGCGCTTGCCAATTCTCCTTGCCATTGCGCGTATTGTGTTCCCGGCAGTTGTATGGCCGCGGGGGCGGGTGTATACTTCTCTTCGCACGCGAATCACCCACCGTGCACGATTATCCGAACCATCACAACTAGATAGGGGCGAGGAGGCGCGATGCGTTATGGCTGGACGTCGGCACGCGCATGGAGAGCGGCGTACGTCGTGGTGGCTTGCGCTGTTGATGGTGGCGTGGATCGTTGCCGGGTGCGAGCCGATCCGTGCGCCAGTGGACGCAGAGGATGTCATTGAGTCTTCCAACCTGGAGGAAGGAACCGGCGCAACACCCACTCCATCGGCGGAGGAAACGTTGTTGCCCACGTCCGTGGCGCCCGAAGAGCCGCCGGTTCCGACAGCAGAGTTGATTGCCACGGGGCTAGCTGTCTATCGCGCCCAGTATTGCGGGGTTTGTCACATCCTGGATGCGGCGGAGACGCAGGGGACCTTTGGCCCCACCCACAACGGCATGGGCGTCACGGCAGCCCAACGGATTCTCGACCCCACCTACACCGGCAAAGCCCGGAGCGCGGCGGAGTATCTGCGCGAAAGTATTGTGGACCCGCCGATTTATATTGTGCCGGGGTACAGCATGTCCTCCCACCGGATGCCGGTTTATACCCACTTGCCGGCAGCAGATATAGAGGCGCTGACGGCTCTGCTGCTCGCGCAGCGTTAGAGTCGGCAGCGCACAGGCGAGACGCCACGGTGCGTCGAGAGAGGAGGTGGGCGCGTTGGCGGTCCGCGACCAGAGCACTGGAGGTCGATCCCCTTTGGATCAAACACGCAGAACACACAAGGAGAGGCATGATGGTCGGACGGAGCGTTTGGACACTGGTGCTCGCGGCGGCGTTGCTCGTAGGGTATGGCGTGCCGGCGGCACCGGTGATGGCTCAGGATGGGCCGGTGGTGGTGGCGGAAGGGCTGAACGCGCCGCAGGGTGTGTTGGTTGCGCCGGACGGGAGCATCTGGGTGGTAGATTCGGGTGTGGGCGGCGACACCGAAGTGAACGCAATCAATCCGATGGGAGAGCGGGTGACGGCAACCTTCGGCGATACGGGGCGGGTCATCCGTATCGGCGCGGACGGCAGCCAAGAGGTGATGGTTGCGCTGCCTTCCATCCTCATCGGTGAAGAAGCCACCGGGGGTGCGCGTTTGGCGGTGATTGACGGCGAGGTCTATGTCGCCAACGGCGTGTGGGTTTCGGACGGGTCGCCGGAGAGCGTACCGCTCCCCAACACCGCGGCGATTCTGCGCATCAACGCCGACGGTAGCCTGACCGAGGCGGCGGAGACCTGGTCGCTGGAGAAGGAGTTGAACCCGGACGGGTCGGTGATTGAGACGCATCCGTATGGCATGGCGGTGGGGCCGGATGGTCTGCTTTGGGTGGCGGACGCGGGCGCGAACACGTTGCTGCGCGTCGATGTGAACAGCGGCGCGGTTGAGTTGCTGGCGACCTTTGAGCCGTTGCCCGGTGCATTCCCCAACCCGAATCTCGGCGGCGAGATGCTCACCGATGCCGTGCCCACGGGCATCGCGTTTGATGATGAGGGCAACGCGCTGGTTTCGCTCCTCAGCGGCTTCCCCTTCATTCCCGGCTCAGCCAAAGTGTTGAAGGTTGCGCCGGACGGCGGCGTGACCGTTTACGCCGACGGGCTGACGATGCTGACCGATTTGCGCCGCGGGCCGGACGGCGCATTCTATGCCGTGCAGTTTGCGGTCTTCACGGACCAGGGGCCGCAATTCGGCAGTGGCGCGTTGGTGCGCGTAGAGGAGGGCGGCGCGTCCGTGCCGGTGGTGGAGGGGTTGGCTTTCCCCACGTCGGTAGACTTTAATGCGGACGGTGATGCCTATATCACCATCTTTGGCGGAGGGCCGCCGGGCGCAGGGCAACTGATCATGGTTGCCGGTGTGGCGAGCGGGACGACCGGCGGCGCGGTTGTGGCGGCAACCCCGGCGCCGACCGAGGAACCGGCGGAGGAGCCGGTCGCAACGCCGGAACCGACTGCCGAGCCGACTGAGGAGCCAACTCAGGAAGCAGCGGCGACTCCGGTTCCCACCGAGGAGCTGGCAGAGGAGCCGATGGCGTTGCCCACCGCGACACAACCGCCCGCCGAAGAAGCGCCGGCGCCGACGACGTTGCCGCGCACCGGCGGCGGTGCAGCCGGGGTCGCCTTGGCGGTGGTGGGCTTGGTTGCGGCGTGGCTAGGCGGCATCACTTTGCGCCGCCGCATCCGCTAATTTGCCCGACCCTGTGGAGCAAGCGAAGAAAGTCCCGCCGCCGAGCGCAATGCCCGGCGGCGGTCTGTTGTCCGGCTGTGGTGTATACTGGTGAAAGCTCAGAGACGAACTACTTCGCCGTTTGTTGCGGAGGCGTAGAGCGCCAGCACGCTCTGTAGGAAGATGCGGCTGTGGGACAGGGGTACGACCGGCGCCGCGCCGTCGAGGATACACGCTTCCATCGCTTGGACTTCGCAGAGGTAGGGATTGACCGCGCTCGTGGTAATCTGGGAGACGGCGTTGGTACGGTCTACCAGGGTCATGACGCTGTCGCGCCCGATTAGGCCCGGCTTCCACGGCTCCATGATGTGTAAAATGCCCGCGTCGCCGACGATCCAGGTGCCCTCACGGAAGGGGGTGCGGAAGCCGCAGGAAATTTGGCCCACCACGCTGCCGGGGAAATGCAACTGTCCGCGCAGCGCGACATCCACTCCGCTCTCCCCGATGATCTGGGAGGCCCAAACGGCTTCCGGCGCGACGGCGCCCGCCACAGTGATCGCCATACTGTTGGGATAGACGCCCACATCCCACAACGAACCGCCGGAGAGGGCCGGGTTGAGGCGGATGTTGGTGCTGTTTTCCGGCGGCAGGTAGAAGTGGAACCAGGAGTGAATGGTCTGGACTTGCCCCAGCGTGCCGGTGCCGATGATCTCCAGGGCGCGGCGGGTCTGGGGATGATGGAGATACATGAAGGCTTCGGTGAGGGTGACGTTGTTGGCTTGGGCGGCTGCGACCATGCGGTCGAATTCGTCCAACGTCACCGCCATGGGCTTTTCCACCAAGATGTGCTTGCCTGCTTGGGCCGCGGCAACGGTCCACTCACAATGGAGTGAGTTGGGCAGGGAGATGTAGACTGCGTCGATGTTCGGATCGGCGAGGAGGTCTTCATAGCTGCCGTAAGCTGTGGGGATATCTTTGGATGCGGCATAGGCTTGGGCTTTGGCTGCGTCGCGACTGGCTACCGCGACCAAGCGGCTACGCGGCGAAGCTTTGATCGGGCCGATAAGCGCGTCGTTGATGCGCGCGGTGGAAAGTAGGCCCCAGCGGACAATGTCGGGCATGGAACGGCTCCTTGCAAGTGGGCACGGGGGACCCGTGCGGGGCGGTTGGTGATTGGTCCCATTGTAAACCGCGTGGGGCGTCGGACCAAGCGGGGGAGGATATACCTTGAAAGTTAGCACGCCGGCAGAGATGCGCGAGTTGGACCGCACCGCCATCCACGAGTACGGCATCCCGGAAGTGGTGCTGATGGAGAATGCAGGGTTGGCTGCAACGCAGGTGATTGCGCAGCATTGGTCGGTTGGGGGACAGTGTATTCTGATTTTGTGTGGCGTGGGCAATAACGGTGGCGATGGGCTGGTGGTGGCGCGGCAATTGCACAGTCGCGGGGCCGATGTGCGCGTGGTGATTGTGGGGGACCCGGCGCGCTACGGCGAGGCAGCCGCGACCAATCTGCACATGGTGCAACGGCTGGGGCTGTCGCTGGTGATTGCCGAGACGCTGGAGCCGGTGACTGCGGGGTTGGACGCGTGCACGCTGGTGGTGGACGGCTTGCTGGGAACCGGTATCACGCGGCCCGTGAGCGGGCTGTTGGCGGCGGTGATCGACGCGGTCAACGCAGCAGGGAAGCCGGTGGTGAGCCTGGACATCCCGTCCGGGGTCAACGGCGACACAGGGCAAGTGATGGGTGTGGCAGTGCGCGCGCAGCAGACAGTGACCTTTGGGCTGCCCAAAGCCGGCAACCTGTTGCATCCGGGCGCAGAGTTGGGCGGTCAGCTATGGGTGAGCCATATCGGGTTTCCGCCGAGCCTAACCACGCGCGATGAGTTGACGATTGCGGTGAACACGCTGCTGCCGTTGCCGCCGCGCGCGGTGGACGGACACAAGGGGAGCTTTGGCGACGCGCTCTTCGTGGCGGGCGCGGGCGCGTATTTCGGCGCGCCCTACTTTGCGAGCCTGGCGTTTCTGAAGGCAGGTGGGGGCTATGCACGGCTGGCGACCCCGCGCAGCGTCGCCGCGGTGGTGGCGACGCGTGCGCCGGAGGTGGTCTATCTGCCCCAAGCCGAGACGGAGAGCGGCACACTGGCGCTTGCCGGGCTGGAGGGGTTGCGGGAAACGGCGAGTCACGTGGACTTTGTGGTGATGGGGCCGGGCACGTCGCTGCACCCGGAGACGCAACAGGTGCTGCGCGATCTGGCAAGCGCGGTGGAGAAGCCGCTTTTGGTGGACGGCGACGGGCTGACTGCGCTGGCGCAGGCGCCGCAACTCTTGCGACGGCGGATACAACCCACCATTCTGACACCGCACCTGGGCGAGTTGGCGCGGTTGACCGGGCTGAGCGTGACGGAAATCCGGGCCGACCGAGTGGCGGTTCTGCGGCGGGTATGCGTGGAACTGGGCGCGCATGTGGTGATGAAAGGCGCACATTCGCTGATCGGCTTACCTGACGGGCGCGTGTATATCAACTTGACCGGCAACGCCGGGATGGCGACCGCAGGATCGGGGGATGTACTCACGGGAGCGATTGCAGCCATGTTCGGGTTGGGGCTACCTGTAGACGCGGCAACGCGCATGGGGGTGCTGCTCCACGGGCTGGCAGGCGACTTGGCGGCGGCGTCGGTGGGACAAGATGGCATGACCGCGCAAGACATTTTGGCTGCGTTGCCGGCTGCGCTGGCTGCGTGCCGGGCAGGGGAGGCGGCGCGTCTGGCGGCAGCACAGATTCCCGTGGTGTCGTGATCAAAGTGCGGGGCTTGCCGGCGCCTAACGCAGGTCCGTCAGCAACCAGGTGAGCGCAATGAGCGCAACAAGGCCCAACAGCGAGACACCCAAGACCAAGAGCGCGCCGATTGCCAACAGGAGGAGCGTGCCTGCCAGTCCTCCAGTGATAGAGCCTGGGGGCGAGGTGGGGATAGGCGTGGCAACCGGCGCAGCGAGGACAGCAGATGGCGGTGCGCCGGGCGGCATGGGGGTGTCGTTGCGCGGGGGAGGCGTTTCCTGCACAGGCGGCGTGGGGGTATCCGGTGGCGCAGCGACGTGGACTTCCAATTCGCGCTCGGCGTAAAGGTCGCCTTGCCACGCGGTCAAGCGATAGCGCGTGGTCTGTGTGGGCGCAAGGAGCAATTCGCCGGCGGCGTCCACGCGACCTTGCCGGGTCGCGCCCGTGATGTCTACGGCTTCCAATGTGACGCTATGAACCCGCCGTGTGCTCCAGACCAGGCGCACCGGCTGCCCTGCGATGATGACCGGCGGGTCGGCGTAGAAAGTCTCGATGAGCGGCGGCAAGGTCAGGCGTGTCGCAGTCGGGGTGGGAGGCAGTTGGAGCGCCGGCAGGGGTGTGTTGGTCGGGAAGACCGTCGGGCCTGTGACGAGCGGCACGATCTCGGTGGGGGTGGGGCTAGCGGTTGCGGAAGGCGGCGGAGACCAGACCGGCTCCGGTGTGCGTGCAGGCGGGGTGGGCAGAATGGGCGCTAACGTGGACCATGGCGTTGCGGTGGGGATGGGCGGCGGCGTGTTGGTGGGTGTCGACGTGGGCAGAGGTGTTGGCGTCGGAAGCGGAGTAAACGTCGCGGTGGGGGTATCGGTGGGGGCGGGTGTCTCGGTTGGTGTTGGGGAGGGTGTGGCGGTAGAGGACGGCGCGCATACTTGCTCGAAGCCGATGTTTTGGAGCGCGTCCGCCAGCGCCGGTTCACCGCTGCCCCAAATCCAGGCGTCCACCATTCCGGGGCGGACGCGGCTATTGGACGCGCCGAGCTGCGAGTAGACCCAACTGCCGTCACGTCGTTGCCAGTAGGACCAGTAGAGTTGGCGCCCGTCCTCTATGGCGCAGAAGCACGGTTCCTGGGGCGTGGTGCAGCCGACTTGATCTATGCGGCAGATAGCCATGCCCATGCTGCTGCGCTCGACGTTGAGATCAAGACCGGAGCGCAGCAGCAAGTCATAGCCGCTGATCTCCGCTTCGGCGAATTCGATACAGCGCGTGATGAGTTGCCCGTCACTGTGTAACACGACCAAGCCCGCGCGCTCGGTGGTTTGCGCCGACACGGTGACGCTGGTGATGGAGAGCAGCAGAGCGACAAATAAGAATAGCCGTCCGGCGGGGAGGCAGCACATGCCTCCCCGCCAACGTTGAAGCAGCATGGACGCGCTACTCGATTACCGGTGTGGTGGCAGTAAGAATGGGAAGCAGCGCGCCGGGGCAACGGTCCAGCCCGATAGCAAGCGGATGGGCGCGACCCAGCAGTGCCGGCACCGCCTGGGTGGTCGCCAGCACATTGCTGCCGGTGCCGGGCATCCATTCCAGTGCGCCGTCGGGTTGCTTGCGCGCCAGCAGATAATCCAGCGGGGTGAAGCCGTTCTGGGTCCAGGCAGGGCTACGCGGGTCCTCTTGCGCAGCGATGAGAGCTTGGATGACATAAGCAGTGGAGTTGGCGTCGCTCTCGTCGTCGTCACCGAAGCCGTAGCTGAAGCCGCCGTCGTCGCGCTGGGCCGTCTTGAGGCGCGTCAACGCCTGCACGATGACCGGCGTGGTGATCGGGCGACCGGCGGCGATGAGCGCCTGGATCGCCAGCGCGGTGGTGTTGGTGTCCGCCCCGCCTGTGCCCATCCACCCCCAGCCACCGCTGCTTTGGGCTTGGTTGATGAGGGCATCAACAGCCGAGGCAGGCACTTCTTCGCCCGCTGCCAGCGCGCCGAGAATCGCCCAGCTTTGGGGGCCGCTCTGCGTGGTGAACGCGCCGAGGGTGGGGCTGTAGTGGTCCATGGGTGTCATGACGGTGATGGGCAAACAGGCGTCCGCCCCGCTCAAGGCGACCGCCATCTTGCCGGCGGAGGCGGCGCCCAGCGCAGCGTAGGCGCGTGCTTGGCTGTGCAGTACACGGATGGCGCCGGCAATCGGCTCCGGTTGCCGATTGCTGCCGAAGGCGAGCAGCGCTTCCGTGTTGGCGCCTGGGCTGCCATAGCTGCCGGTTTCGGCGTCGGCTTGCCCGGCGAGCCACTCCAGCGCGGTGAGCGCGGCGACGCTGGTGGTAGGAGGCAGTTGGGGGGAGCCGAACTCGCCCCAACGCCAGCCTTCGATGGCGCCGCTGTCGGTGATGAGCGATGAGCCGGCGCCGACCGAGTAGCCGACCCATTCCGTGCCGTCCCAGTAACTGTAGGCCCAATAAGATGAGCTGCAGAAGCAGTTATCGGCGGGGCAACCGACGCCTTCGATGCTGCAAACCAGGGGGCCGAAACTGGAGGAGGTGGTGACGATCTGGAGTCCGCTCAGTTCCAAGGCGCGCAAGCCGGAGATGGGCGTTGTGAAGGAGATACGGCGCACCATGGTGGACGCGTCATCCGGCTGGACGATGAGGATGGCATCGTTGTCTTGGGCCGCGGCAGGGAGGGGAACCAATACGCTCCAACCGGCGAGGAGCAGGGCGAACGCAACCAAGATGAGATAGAACAGCGACCGGTAGCGGGTTAACGGGAGAGGACGGAAAGCTGGAGAGGGACGGGTACGATCGGACATGGTGTGCTCCTTGCGGCGTCTTCGCGCCGGGTGTTGGGTGGCGAAGGGAGCACTGCGCTGACGGTGAGTCCCCTGCATGCCGAAACCGGCAAAGAAAAACCCGCCAAACGGCGGGCGCAAAACGGCAGGTAGAACCTGGTCGCTTGGCCCCCTTTTGCCACGAAGGGTGGTACACAAGCACGCGATTCAGGCGGGTAGTCGGGCTTGCCGGTCCCTGATCTACGATATCAGGGCCAACTTACCGTTGCGGGACAGCGCCGGACTCGATCCGGCAGTCGTGCTGCCGTGATCCCACCGGTCTTCCCCCATTGAGCGCCTTGCATCCGGGCAAAGGCGCACCTGAACGGGTGTTATTCAATTGTAAGGGTAGTATAGCGCGGCAGTGTCGCCACGCCAAATCGGACGGCCTAGCGGCGCAACGTCACGGCTCCGGGGACTCGATCAAATAACCAGAACGCAATCGGCAGCCCCACCAGTGTGAGCACAAAGAAATACGCCA
>CAKZVN010000372.1 GCA_937922105.1 uncultured Litorilinea sp. | reverse complement strand
GGGTGTCTTGATTGCAGTCGTGTTGGGGATTCAATATGGCGCGCTGCCGCTCTGGTATCTGCCGTTGGCCCTCTCGCGCCAGCTCTTCGTGGCGGGCATCTGGTGGCGCAAACGCCGCGGCCTGCCCGTCTACGAGATGACGCCCAGCGCCAACCGGCGCATTGTGGCGGGCTATCAGACCGGCTTTATCAGCGTAGCGCTTTGGCCCATCTTCGGCCCGCCGGTGGCTCCGCTGGCCGCGGTGGTCTTTGCGTTGCCGTTGATCGCCAGCTTCCTGCGCGATTGGCTGGTGGTCAGCGGTGAGATTGACCCGGCCCAACCTGCCTATCGCGAATGGCGCGCCCGGCTCAAGGACCTGATTGAGGGCTGGCTGCCCACCGCCG
Source organism: uncultured Litorilinea sp. (assembly GCA_937922105.1). Classification (GTDB taxonomy): domain Bacteria; phylum Chloroflexota; class Anaerolineae; order Caldilineales; family Caldilineaceae; genus QEUY01. Next base: position 6,740 of record CAKZVN010000372.1, on the reverse strand, counting down.
CGCGCCTGGGCGGGACGGTGCTCGCGGTGGCGATTCTGCTGCAATACCTGCCCGTCTGGGAAGCTGCGTGGGCCGACCGCGGCGCGCTGCTCTGGGGCGTCGACCGCCTGGCGGTGCTGGCGACGGTGGCGACAGTGGCTTATCTGCTCGGTGTGTTAGGTCGCGTGGCTGCGCTGCCTTTGTTGGCGTTGGCGTGGGTAGACATCAGCGTGCGCGGCTTGGATTGGCAAGACAATGTCTGGCTCTTAATCTGCGCCGCCATCGTCACCCATGTGGGCAGCGGCTACTTTGCCATGTGGCAACCGGAGGAGGAGATTCTGCACCGCCGCCCAGGGCGCAGCCGAGCCGAGGCAGAGTCGTGACGTTGACCCGCGCCGCCGTCGTACGCGCCGGGAGCGTCCTCCTGGCTCTGTTGTTGCTTGCCTGGGTTGCGACCACCATCTCCGTGGGCGACGCGCTGACCGCGCTGGCGCGTTTGCAGCCGGGGGACATTGCCCTGTTGCTGCTGGTCAACGGGGGCATGTTAGCGCTCTTTACCGCGCGCTGGTGGCTCCTCCTAGATGCGTTGGGACACCGCGTGCCCTTTGCCCGTCTGGTCGCCTATCGCCTCACCGCGTTCGGCATCAGCTATTTTACCCCTGGACCCCACGCCGGCGGTGAGCCATACCAAGTCTACGCGGTGGTACGGCGCCATGCCGTCCCGCCTGCCGATGCCATTGCCGCCGTCGCGTTGGACAAATTGCTGGAGCTATTGATTAACTTCGCCATGCTGGCTGCAGGGGTGGTGTTGCTTTTGGCGCGCACGGAGATGCTGGTCCCGTTGCCGGAAGCCCAGATTGTGCTCATCGCGTTGATCCCGGTCGCAGCGCCGTTACTCTTATTGGCGACGTTGCTACGCGGGCACAAGCCCCTGGCGCGGCTCGTGGGCACGCGCACGACGCGGCCTCCAGTGTGGGTAGGTGCACTGCTGCGCGCCGAGGCACAGAGCGTCTACCTCTTGCAACATAGGCCGCGCGCCCTGTGGCGTGCCGTTGCCGTGACCCTCCTCAGCTGGGCTGGGATTGTCGCCGAGTTCCGGCTGTTGACTCAACTGCTGGAGATGCCGCTGGACCTGCTAGAGTCGCTCACCGCGCTGGTGGCGGCGCGCCTTGCCATCCTGCTGCCGATGCCCGCCGGGTTAGGCGCGCTGGAGGCAAGTCAAGCGCTGGCGATGAGCACCCTGGAACTGGACCCCAGCCTGGGCGTGGCGATTGCCCTGGTCATCCGCGGGCGTGATGTCGTGCTGGGTACGGTGGGTCTGCTGCTCGGCGGTGTGACACTGCGTCCCCAATCTCCCCGCCCGCGTCCGGCAACGACTTCGCCGGAATAGACCGTTTGTGATACGCTATTGGCGCAGAGTGCGCCTGCCCGCGACGACACCTGCGGCAGAATTTCTTCCCACACAGGACGGACCGACGTTGCCCTCACCGCTCTCCCTGGTCTGCACCTGCGCACCGGCTGCGGACAACAATGTCGCGCGCCCATCGTTCAGGACAACCTGTTCACCGTGAGGTGCCCGATGACTCGCCTACTCTTGCGTATCGGAGCGGTGCTCGTCCTGAGTTTGCTGCTCTGGTTGCCGGCGCCATCCGCGTCGCTGTGGGCCGCGGATGCCCCCGATACGTCCAAGCCGCCGCCCCGCCTGACGTTTCTCATGCACGTGGTCTATACCCAAGCGGAAGACGCGACTGCTGCGCAGGCGACAACCGGCGCAACGGCGTCCTTTCTCGCGACATCGAAACCGCCGCCGCGGCTGGTGCATCTGGTCAACGTAGTCTACACCAACCCGGCGCCTGTTACCCTGACCTGCCCCGCCACATCAAACCGGGCCTATGAAGCCATCCCCATCCAGGGGTCTCCACGCCGCAGCCTCTACACCCCGGCCCAGGACCCGGACTTGAACCTGGCTGTGCGCGGGTATGTCCCTAGCCCGGCAGCGTTGGGCCTCATCAACCTGGACGGGGATACGGACGACGACGCGCCGCAGTTGGCCTATCTCTTCCGCCCCTCGCGTGTACCGCAGTTTGCCGCGGCCCATCGCGTCAACGACTGGAACTGGGCGTGTCCCACCACGCCGCCCGGTCTCGGCTGCCGGGGCGAACCGCTGACCAAATGGGACGCCACGCTGGTGAGCATGGCAACGACACCGGGGGAAACCATCCACCTCCCGGCGCGGCGCGCCGACATTCTCAACGGCATCTACAGCGCGATGGTGCTCTATGCCGACAGCGACCGTCTCACCATCACCTATACGCGCCAAGACACCCCCGCGCCCGGCTATGTGCTGCACATCACCGATTTTTGCGTGGACCCGAACCTGCTGGCGCTCTATCGCCAACTGGACGCAGCCGGACGCACCATGCTACCCGGTCTGCGCCGCGATGCCGTCATCGGCACAGCGCAGACCGGCGTGATGCGTGTGGCGGTGCGCGATACGGGCGAGTTCATGGACCCGCGCTCGGCCAAAGACTGGTGGCAGGCTGTGGTGCGCGCGCGGCGCGCCCGATAGTCGCGCGGACAATGCGTGTCATGCTCCGGCGTTTGGCGCGCCGCCGACGCCCAGTTCACCGGCGATCTCTTGCATGGCAGCGAGCACACGGCCCAGGTGTTCGTCGAAGTCCACACCTAATTCCTGGATAAAGCGGAGGTTCTCCTCGCGGTCAATGGCCGCGGTAAAGGCGCGGTCTTTCCACTTTTTCTTGACCGAGCTGACCTTCACCTCGCGCAGGTCTCGGTCCGGGCGCACATAGGCGCAAGCCAAGATAAGACCGGTCATCTCGTCGCAAGCCAACAGCGCCTTATCCAGCAAATTCTCCCGCGGGACGCCCAGAAACGTGGCGTGGGCTTCCACTGCGTGGATCAGCGCCGGGGGATAGCCGCGTGCGCGGAAGAGCCGCAACGCAGTGCGCGGATGACCGTTGACCGGGTCATCCATGTCAGGATGGCGCTCATAGTCCAGATCATGGAGCAGACCGGTGAGACCCCACAGGTCCTCGTCTTGTTCATAGTAGCGCGCATAGGCGCGCAACGCGGCCTCCACTGCGAGCATGTGGCGGCGCAAACTCTCCGATTCCACCCATTCGTGGAGGAGAGCCAGGGCTTCGGCGCGTGTGGGCAGAGTCATCAGGATAGAGTCCTTTACAGCGCGCCAGTAGCGGCGCGATGGAAAGCGAAAACCCAGGATAGCGACTAAAGACCGACGTGAAAATCAAAGCGGGGCGGCGCATTTGCGCCACCCCGCCCATGTTCCCCTTGCCGGGGTGAATTACATATCCATGCCCATGCCACCGCCGCCGGCAGGCGCAGCCTTCTCCGGCTCGGGGATGTCGGTGACCAGCGCGCTGGTGGTGAGGATCATGGCTGCGATGGAGCAGGCATTCTCCACAGCGCTGCGGGTGACCTTAGCCGGGTCAATGATACCGGCTTCCAGCATGTCCACGTAATCGTTGGCGATCACGTCGTAGCCGATGGTCTTCTTGCCCTCGCTGTGCAGCGCGCGCACCCGCTCGATGACGACCGGGCCGTCCAGACCGGCGTTCTGGGCGATCATGCGCATCGGCTCTTCCAGGGCGCGGCGCAAAATCTTCAGACCGGTCGCCGCGTCACCCTCCAGCGAGACCTTGTCCAGGGCCGGGATGGCATTGATGAGCGCCACACCACCGCCCGGCACGATGCCCTCTTCCACCGCGGCGCGGGTCGCGCTCAGCGCGTCCTCGACGCGGTGCTTCTTCTCCTTCAGCTCGGTCTCGGTAGCCGCGCCGACGCGGATGATGGCAACGCCACCCGCCAGCTTGGCCAAGCGCTCTTGCAGCTTCTCGCGGTCGTAGTCGCTGGTGCTGGCTTCGATCTCGGCGCGGATCTGCTCGATGCGGCCCTTGATCTCGCTAGCCGAACCGGCGCCGTCCACGATGGTGGTGGCGTCCTTGGTGCTGACCACCTTGCCTGCGCGGCCCAGATCCTCCAGCATGACGCTGTCCAGCTTGCGGCCCAGTTCCTCGGTGATGACCTGACCACCGGTGAGGATGGCGATGTCGCGCAACATTGCCTTGCGGCGATCCCCGAAGCCGGGGGCCTTGATCGCCAAGGCGTTGACCATGCCGCGCAGCTTGTTGAGCACCAGGGTCGCCAGCGCCTCGCCGTCCACATCCTCGGCGATGACCACGATGTCGCGGCGACCAATCTGGACCAGCTTCTCCAGCGTGGGGACGATGTCCTGCGCGCTGCTGATCTTCTTGTCGGTGATCAGGATGTAGGGATTCTCGATGACGGCTTCCATGCGCTCGGAGTTGGTCACGAAGTAGGGGCTGAGGTAGCCACGATCGAGCTGCATCCCTTCCACATACTCGGTCTCAAACTCCAGGCCCTTGCTCTCCTCGACGGTGATGACGCCGTCCTTGCCGACCTTGTCCATGACCTCGGCAATCAGTTCACCAATGTGCTTGTCGGCGGCGGAGATGCTGGCAACCTGAGCAATGCCCTCCTTGCCGTTCACCGGGGTCGCCATGTCGCGGAGGGCCTGGACGATGGCGTCGCGGCCGGCCTCGATACCCCGCTTGAGCAGCATGGGGTTGGCACCGGCGGTCACGTTCTTGAGGCCTTCGTTGACGATGGCCTGGGCCAACACGGTAGCGGTGGTGGTACCGTCACCCGCCACGTCATTGGTCTTGGTGGCGGCTTCCTTCAGCAGCTGGGCGCCCATGTTCTCAAAGGGGTCTTCCAGCTCGATTTCCTTGGCGACGGTGACGCCGTCGTGGGTGACGGTCGGGCTGCCCCACTTCTTATCCAGGGCCACATTGCGGCCCTTGGGGCCGAGGGTAGTCTTGACAGCATTAGCCAGCGCATCCACACCGGCCTTGAGGCTCTTTCGAGCAGCATCCTCGAATACGATCTGCTTCGCCATTTTTATTCTTCTCCTTGTTCACACAACCAAGTTTGCGGCAAGCGGCTATCTGACCGCGCCGTACCATTCCGGTGCCGGCCCGAGAACATCACAGGATAGGTCTCAGGCATCCTCGACGCGAACGGCGGGAAGTCCTTTATTTCTTGCCGTTCTCGACGATGGCGAGAATGTCGTTTTCCTTCAGGATCAGGTACTCTTGGCCGTCCAGCTTAATGCTGGTGCCCGCATACTTGGCATAGAGTACGGTGTCATTCACCTGCACGTCCATCGCGATCCGCTCACCGGACTCCTTGCGCGCGCCGGGGCCGGCCGCGATGACCTTACCCTGCTGGGGCTTCTCCTTAGCGGTTTCGGGCAAGAAAATCCCGGTCGAGGTCTGCTCTTCCTGCTCAACCGGCTTGACGACCACACGGTCGCCCAGGGGCTTGAGGTTCATGAAACGATCCTCCTTGGAACAAAGATTTGGATGTTCACGCAAAATCGGTTACTGTAGAGCGGCTGCGGGCGATCTGCTACGCAGTCGTCTACGGTTAGGCTGATTAGCACTCTCACCATGTGAGTGCTAACGGCCCGAATCATACCGCACGAACACAAACCGTGCAAATTCCGCAATCGCCTATTGGCCTGGAATTTGCACGCTTTTTGTCTGATTCGCGTTGCGATTGTGTTAGAAGTGTGTTAGCGCGGGGATGGGGTAGTCAGTTCCGGCGCAAGCTGGCGCACGTACTCCAACATCTCCTCCTCCTCGGCGACATAATCGGCCAAGTTGAAGGCCGCATAGAGATCGCGGCTGCGCCGGAAATAGACCAGGGCGCGATCATAGGCGTGCTGCTCCAGCGCGACATGGCCCAGGTTGTGCAGCGTAGCAGCCATATCGGTCCATGCGCCGCGCTGTTCGGCCAATTCCAAATCCAGCTCGTACCACGTGACGGCCTGGTCGAAATTGCCCTGGGCATAGCTCACCGACCCCAAGTTGTTGTAGCACGCGCTGATGCCCAACGGATCGCGCAGGGCACGGAACAGTTCCAAGCTGCGCGTATAGGCGTCGTAAGCCTCCTGCAAGCGTTCCATCCCCTCCAACGCCAAGCCCATGCTGTTGAAGATGGCGGCGGTCTGTTGTTTGTTGCTGCGGCGCAGCGCGATGCGCAGGGCTTTGCTCTGTTGTTGCAGCGCGCGCTCGAATTCGTTCAAGCCGTAGTGCGCGCTGCCCAGATTCATGTACGCGGTTGCCAGACCGTTTTGGTCGCCCAATTGCGCCACACAGTCGAAGGCGGCGCGGAAATAGTTCATGGCAAGCCGCGGTCGGTCCAACACACGATAGGAAGTGCCCAGATCGGTGAAGGCATAGGCCAACTCGCCCAACAGGTCGCGCTCGTCGAAGATGGTCGCGGCGCGCTTGAGCCATTCGGTCGCTTCCTCGACGCGCCCGGTGAAAAAGAGTTGGCGCCCGATGTTCATCAAACACCAAGCATAGTTGCGCGCATCGGTCAGCGCCAACGACGCCACCGCGCCCGCAGCCAACCAGCGCAGGATGCCGGGCGGGTGACGCCAAAAGGCATAGTGGGCCAACGCCAGTGCATACGTGCGCGTCAGCCGCAGATCGCGGCGCAGGATGAACGCATCCTCCGGCAGGGTGATTCCCTCGCGGTCCAGGCGGGCATCGGCGAGCAACTCCAACAGCGGCTGTTGCCAAAGCCGCTCCAACCGCGCCGCGCACCAGTCCGCGCCCTTATAGCTGTTGCCCCACTCCGGGTCTACTTCGGGCCATCGCTCCAACGGCAACACCTGATATTGCTCCAGC
>CAKZVN010000371.1 GCA_937922105.1 uncultured Litorilinea sp. | reverse complement strand
TCCTGGGGCGCGGGCTGGGGAAACCAAACATCGCCTGCATAGCCCGCCAGGTGCCCGCTTTCCAACGCGCGCACGACCGCGTCGCGCTCACATATCTTACCACGCGCGGTGTTGATCAGATACGCGCCGCGCTTCATCTTGGCGATCAACGCGTCGTTAAACATGTGCTCGGTTTCGGGGTGCAGGGGACAATTGATGGTCACCACATCGCAGACTTGGACCATGGATTCCACGGTGGGGTGAAAGGTCAGCCCCAGTTCGGCCTCGACCGCCGGGGCAAGGCGGTGGCGGTCCGTGTAATGCAAGTGGACATCGAACGGCTTGAGCCGTCGCAGCACCGCAGTGCCGATGCGCCCCGCGGCGACCGTGCCCACATGCATCCCCTCCAGGTCATAGGCACGCGCCACGCAGTCGGCGATGTTCCAGCCCTTTTTGAGCACCCATTCGTGGGAAGGCAGATAGTTGCGCACCAGCGCCAGGATCATCATGACCACATGTTCGGCAACGCTGATGCTGTTGCTGTAGGTGATCTCGACCACGGTGATTCCACGCTCCATGGCGGCTTGGAGGTCCACATGGTCCGAGCCGATGCCCGCGGTGATGGCTAACTTCAACTTGGGGGCTTTGGCGATGCGTTCTGCGGTCAGATAGGCAGGCCAAAACGGTTGGGAGATGACAATGTCTGCATCGGGCAATTCGCGCTCGAAGACCGAATCCGGCCCGTCTTTGTCGGAAGTCACCACAAAAGTGTGGCCCAACCCCTCCAGGTAGCGGCGCAATCCCAACTCACCGGAGACGCACCCCAGCAACTCCCCTGGGGTGAAGTCAATGGCGCGTGGGCTGGGCACAGTCTGCCCGCCTGGATAGTGGGTCAGCGTCGGGATGGAGTCGCGGGCATAGGACGGCGGGTAGCCGTCCACGGGATCGTCATAGAGCACACAAAGTACTTTGGCCATAGCATCCTCCTTTGGCTCGGTCTTTGGCTCGGTGCACGTACCTCGCGACCTGCGCGCGAGAAAGTTCCACCCACACCAGCATCCCAGCACTCTGCTGATGGGAAGAGCAACCCTGCCGCCGGGGTGCTCCCGGCTTCTTCCGATTGTGAGATGGCTTGGTGTCGGTGCAGCAATGCTACCACAGCGGGCCGGATGGGGCAATCGTTCACCGACCTCTACCCAGCCCGACCTGCTTTCCGATATCCCAGCAGGGAGGTGTGTTGTGTCCTAGCGCCGGTCGCCCAGCCCCGGCACATCCTGGAGCGCGGGGAAGCGCGCGCTGAGGTGGCGCAGGAAGGAGCGCGTCACCGGCGCAAAGTAGCGGCGGCGGTCCCACACCAGTTTCAACGTGCGGCTGAGGGGCGCGTCTTCAATGCGCAAACAGCGCAAGCGCCCCAACGCCACGTCGTCGCGCACCACATAGTCGGGCAAGAGGGTCAAGCCGCTGCCTGCCATCACCGCGCGCTTGATGGATTCCACATTGTCGAACTCGGCGCCGATGCGCGGGGTGATACCCTGGGCTGCCAGCGTGGCCTCCAGCCAACTGCGTGAACGGCTGCTGCGCTGGCGCACGACCCACGTCTGCCCTGCCAGGTCGTCGCGGCGCAGCGTGGCGCGTGTCCAGAAGGGGTGCTTGGGGCCGACGACCACCACCTGCGGAATTTCTTCCAGGATATGGATGCCCAGTTGGGTGGTCTGTGCGTCGTCCAATTCGCCCTCGATCACGCCCACATCCAGCCGTCCTGCCAGGAGCGCCTCCACCACGCGCGGGGTGATCTCGGTCTGTGTCTGTACGGTCAGGTTCGGATGGCGGCTGCGAAAGCTCTCCACCCATTCGGCCAAGACATAGACGCCCACACCTGGCGTTGCGCCGATGAGCACCTGACCCGCGGGCAGTTGTGCCACATCGGTGAGCGCGGCTTCGGCCTCGGCTGCCAAGCTCGCAATGCGCTGTGCGTAATCATGGAGCGTCTCGCCTGCCTCGGTGAGCCGGACCCCACGCGGCCCGCGCGCAAAGAGCGTCACGCCCAGGCTGCGCTCCAAGTCCTGGATATGCTGGCTGACGCCGGACTGGGTCATAAGCAGGCGGGCCGCAGCGGCGCTGAAGCTCCCTTCCGCCGCCACCTGCAGGAAAATTTCGAGTTTGTAGAGGTTGAGCATACGCTCAGTATAAGCGAAAACTTATGGCTAATGCAAGCAAGCGGGGAGAACAGCGGCGCCCGCCCCGGCGTATACTCGACCCATCGAGATCGAGCAGTCCGGTGCACGGACCTTACGCCAGAAAGCGGAGCGATGAAGCAGACACAACGCAAGCCCAATCCGAACGCCAGCCACAGCCGTATCGCCCATGCCGGACGCGCGACTGCAAACGCAGCGCACAGCACAACCAACAAGGAGAAACCGTTGGATTTCAATTTGACCGTCTTTCTCGTGATCGCCGTGGTCGCAGGCGCGGCCTGGCTTGTCTGGTCCAATGCCAAACCGGGGAGTGAAGGAACCGTGATCGCCGCACAACGTAACGCCGTTTATCAAACCATCAGCCCACAGCAGTACAAAGCCGACTTTGCCGGCACACCGCATTTATTGCTGGATGTACGCACGCCCGAAGAATTCGCCGGCGGGCATATTGCCGGCGCGGTCAACATCTCATTGCAGACCCTGCCCCAGCGTCTGGAGACGCTGCCCAAGGATCAGCCCATTGTTCTCTATTGCCGCAGCGGCAACCGCAGCAACCAGGCTGCGCAGATCATGGCGCGCGCGGGTTTCACACAACTTTACGACTTAGGCGGTATCATTGACTGGCGCGCCCAGGGCTACCCCGTGCAATAGGCGCAGGCGTCAGCACGATCACCGGCGAGTTGGAAGGAGAAACGAACCCATGTTGCTCAAATACTTTTACGATGCGGAATTGGCCCAGGCGTCCTACTTGGTGGGCTGCGCCGCCACCGGCGAAGCACTGGTGGTGGACCCGGCACGCGATGTGACGCCCTATTTGCAGGCCGCGGCCAAAGAAGGGCTGCGCATCACGCACGTCACCGAGACCCACATCCACGCTGATTTCGTCAGCGGCAGCCGTGAATTGGCCGCGCGCACGGGCGCAACGCTCTATCTGAGCGATATGGGGGATGCGGCGTGGAAATATGCCTTTGCCGACGCCCCCAACGTCATCCTGGTGCGCGACGGCGATCGCTGGATGGTGGGCAATATCCAGGTGGATGTCATGCACACGCCCGGTCATACGCCCGAACACATCAGCTTTGTCATCACCGACACGGCGGGGGCCAATCGTCCGATGGGTGTCTTCACCGGCGACTTCCTCTTCGTGGGTGATGTCGGTCGCCCCGACTTGCTGGAGGAGGCCGCGGGCATGCTCGGCACCAAAGAGGTGGGCGCACGGCTGCAATATCGCACCGTGGAGCGCTTCAAGCAACTGCCCGACTATTGGCAGATTTGGCCGGGTCATGGCGCGGGCAGCGCCTGCGGCAAGGCGCTGGGCGCCATCCCGTCTACCACGCTGGGCTATGAAAAGCTCTTCAACCCCGCCTTCCAGTTCAACGACGAGGAATCCTTTGTCGCTTGGCTGCTGGAAGGGCAACCGGAGGCCCCACGCTACTTCGCCCAGATGAAGCGCGTCAACAAGGAAGGCCCGGCCCTGCTGGCAAGCCTGCCCTCGCCCACGCGCCTGAGCCGCCGCGACGTAGACCGGCTGGTCGCCGAGGGCGCGTTTGTGGTGGACCTGCGCCCCGCCGAGGAGTTCGCCAAAGCCTTTGTGCCCGGCACAGTGAGCATCCCCGCCACCGCGACCAACTTCACCACCTACATCGGCTGGTTTGTGGACTACAGCCGCCCGCTCTATCTGATTGTGCCCGACGTGGCACAACTGGGCGACATCCTGCGCAGCCTACGCGCGATCGGCGTGGACCAAGTGGCAGGCTACGCCGGGCCGGACGTGGTCAACGGCGCGACCGCCAGCCTAGCCGGCATGAGTGCAGCAGAGCTTGCCGCACGCAAGCCCAAGAACGGTCTGGTGATTGTGGATGTGCGCGGGCGGGGCGAATATCAAGCCGAGCACATTGTGGGCGCGCGCAATATCCCGTTGGGCTTCTTGCCCCAATACGCCGACCAACTGCCGCGCGACCACACGGTGGTGCTGCAATGCGCCAGCGGCTATCGCTCCCAGATCGCGGCGAGCTTGCTGCGCGCG
>CAKZVN010000370.1 GCA_937922105.1 uncultured Litorilinea sp. | reverse complement strand
TTGGTGGATGTTTTCCACCGCCTTGATGCCTGAAACCCCTGTGACCCAAGCGACCGGACTGATGCTGGTGGGCTGGATGCTCTTGCTGGGTGTGATGGAGCATTGGCTCCTGGTCTTGCCCGTGCCTGCCATGATCTGGGGCTGGCATCTTCGCCTGTTGCCGCCGGAAGACGGCGCAAACGGCGACCCGACGCGGCGACCCGGTAGCGCGCTGAGCGTAGTTCCGGGTCCGGTAAGTGAAAGCTGAGCTGCTATGGATGCCCTGATTGGCGCGCCGCTCGATGAGATGGCTGCAAGAGAGGTGACGACAGACCGGCCTGTAGCGGACACGCCCGCACGGGCACTGCCGCGCACGACCCGGCGCACCGTGACCTTGCAGCGCGCGACCGGTCCGCTGGTGGTGGATATCTGGGAGGCGCGCACCCCGGTGGGGCATCCGCCGGTCCTACTGGTACATGGCTGGGGCGGCTCCAGCACCTATTGGGAAGGGACCGCGCGCGACCTGGCTGCCACCACCGATGTGATCGTGCCCGACCTGCCCGGCGCAGGACGCTCACAGCCCCTGACGCGTCCGCTCAACCTCTTTGACCAAGTGGACGCGCTGCGTGATGTGCTGGACGCGTTGGCCTTGCCGCGGGTACATGTGGTGGCTCATTCCATGGGCGCGGCGATTGTCATGTTGTTGGCTGCGCGCGAGCCGCAGCGCTTCGGACGACTGATCCTGGTCTCGGTCTGTCTCTTTGCCGGCAGGGTGCAGCAGGTGGTTTACAACGCGATCATGAAGGTGACCTATCTCATGATGGCCTTCCGCCACCCCATCATGGCGGACCTTCCCTTTTTGTCCCGGCTGGCGGCGCAAAAGTACTTTTTTCGCGTGCCAAATGACCCTATTCTTCTGCGCCAGGGCATGCTAGATTATCTACAGATGGACCGCGCCACCGCCATTGCCTGCGCCAACGATGCCTGTGACCCGGCTATTCCCGACGCGGCGCGGCGCCTTCAATCGCCGGTGTTGCTTTTGGCTTGTCGCCAAGATACCGTCACGCCCGGCGAAAATGTGGATTACACTGCCCAGACCATTCCCGACTGCCGCGTGCAATGGATTGAGGAATGCGGGCATTTGCCTATGTTGGAGCAGCCTGTCGTCTTTATGCAAGCCGTGCGCGACTTTTTGCAGATTCCTGCCCCGGCTCTGCCTGCCCAGACGGCCTAGAACTGAGTGATGTCTATGAAGAGCAGCGCCATGGAATTGGGAGCCGGCGGGCAGCCCGTCGCGACCCCGCTCCCCGCCGGCTACACACCGGAGCAACTGGCCCGGCGCAATGCCAGTGTGTGGACGAAAGTCCAGGCCGTGCTGGCTCCGCTGCAATTTTTGGCCTTCATCATCAGCTTTACGCTGGTGGTGCGCTACCTCCTCACCGGTGAGGGCTTTGCCGTCGCCAATACATGGGTGCTGATCAAGATCGCGCTCCTGTGGTTGATCACCATCACCGGCATGATCTGGGAAAAAGAGGTGTTCGGTCATTGGTTCCTGGCTCCCCAGTTCTATTGGGAAGATGTGGGCAATGCCGTCGCCATGCTCTTCCACAATCTCTATTTTGTGGCGCGGTGGCTGGGCTGGTCCGAGCAAGCAGTGATGACCGTGATGCTGGTGGCGTATCTCACCTACTTGGTCAACTGTTGGCAGTTTATCGTGCGCGGCGTGCAGGCGCGCCGCCAACGGAAGGCCGCCGGCGCGTCCCTGCCGGGAGCGTAATATGGTCGCCATTCCTGCCAAGACCGATGCAGTGGTGATCACGGAACCGGGCAAGGTGGTCTTGCAACAGGTGGACCTGCGCGTGCCCGGCCCGACCGATGTGGTCATTACCACCGCCTATACCTCCATCAGCGCAGGGACGGAGCGCATGTTGCTTGCCGGGCAGATGCCCCACCCCATGTTGCAATTGCCGGTGGTGCCGGGCTATGAGACGGTGGGGCAGGTGACGGCTGCCGGCGCCGAGGTGGACCCGGCCTGGCTGGGCCGTTGGGTCTATGTGGGCGGCGCGCATTGCTATGCCGGCATCAACCCGGCCTGGGGCGGTCAAGCCGCCACGCTCTTTACCGATGTCCAGCGGGTGGTCCCCCTGGACGGCATGGCGCCGCGACACGGGGTGCTGCTCGCCCTGGCAGCGACTGCGCTGCATGGCGTGCGCCAGTTACAAGCCCAGGCCGGGCAGCGGGTGTTGGTCCTGGGCCAAGGGCCGGTGGGTCAGTTGGCGGCTCGCTTGCTCATGGCGGACGGTGTCGAGGTGATCGTCGCCGATCGTGCGGCGGTGCGCCTAGCTCGCTCGGTGGGTCATCAGATCGTGGATGTCACCACAACGCCCCTAGGCGACGCGGTGACGCAGCCGGTCCACGCGATTGTGGAAGCCAGTGGCAGCATGGCAGCCCTGAGCGATGCTCTCAAACTGCTCGCCGACCGGGGCACAATTCTGTTGCTGGGCTATTACGGCAAACTCGAATTGCCCTATATGCCGCTCTTTCTCAAGGAAGCCAAGCTGGTTACAGCCAAAGAGTGGGCGCCGGGCGATCTGGCAGCTTGTCGCGATGCCATTGCGGCGGGCCGGTTGGAAGTGGCTTCGTTGTTAACCCACGCGCTCCCCATCGCGCGGGTGGTGGAAGGATATGAGACGGCGCTCAATGACCCGACCTGTCTGAAATTGGTGTTTGAATGGAGCGCCGCCGATTCGGCGTAACCGCAACCGGCGTCCACACCGTCGCGTTGGCGAGGGATTCGAGCAAAGGGGGAACAATGGCCGCACGCATGCTCGCAATTTATGGCAAAGGTGGGATCGGCAAGAGTTTTGTTACGGCGAACCTCACCGCGCGGTTGGCGCTCAACGGCAAGCGCACGCTGCAACTGGGGTGTGACCCCAAGCACGACTCGTGCAACACCATCTTCAACGGCCATTCGCTGCCCACGCTGGGCGAGGTTTGGCGCAAATTCAAGGAGGCCGGACAAGAGGAGATGCTCCAGATCGGAGATGTCATCTTCCGCAATGAACTGGCCCCCAACGTGCCGATTTACGGCTGTGAGATCGGCGGGCCGGAGGTCGGGCGCGGCTGTGGCGGGCAAGGCATTTCCCACGGCTTCAAGGTCCTGGAGCGTCTGGGCATGGACCGCTGGAACCTGGACTTCATCGTCATGGATTTCCTGGGGGATGTGGTCTGCGGCGGTTTTGCTACGCCGTTGGCGCGCTCGCTGGCGGAGGAGTTGATCATCGTCGTCAGCCAGGACCGCCAGTCCCTCTACGCCGCCAACAACATCGCCCGCGCCGCACAGTATTTCCGCCAGATGGGCGGTTCCACCCAACTGTTGGGGTTGATCGTCAATCGCGACGACGGCACCGACACGGTGGACCGCTTCTGCGCCGCCACCGGGATTCCCATCCTGACGCGCATTCCCCAGAATCAACATGTGCGCATGCTGACCGATGCCTGCCGGCTGTCGCTGGAGGTGCCCCAGTTCAACGCCATCTTCAGCGATCTGGTGGACCGCATCACACGGCGGGCGATTCCCCCTTGCACCGACTATAAGCCGCTGGAGTATGACGAATTCCTGCGCGTCTTTGACGCGGTGGAGCCGCCGGGTGAACCCATGCGCGCCGAGGGCGACGAACTGCTGCGTGCGGCGCCGCCCGTGGGCGTTCCTTATACCCGCACCATCTTGGCCCAAGTCCAGCCCGAGGACGCCGAACAGGCGCGCATCATGAAGTTGATGGAAAAGGTCGGCTTCTATGTGACCGGCATTGACCGCACCCACAAGGACGGCATCACGGTAACCTCCGGCGCGACCGAGATTCGCCTAGGCGAGCCGACCGACTTGGAGCACAAGCTGGCGCTGCTCAACGGTTTGGCGCGCAGCGGGCATAGCTTTGCCTTTATTGACGTGCGTCAAGTGGACGCGCCCTACTTCGGCTAACCGGAGCGCGCCGGGGCAGGGGGGCCGTCCCACCCTTTATCTGCGTCACCGTGCCGGTTTGCAACCGGACCGGCACTGCACACTGCGACACATCGGAGGCAGTCATGTTGGAGAACCTACCGCTATCGGCCTATGCCATCTGTTACGGCCCATTGGCTTTTGTGATCATCGGCTTCATCGTCTTTGCCGCGATCACCGATGCCAATGCTCGGCGCCCTTATCTGCGTCGTCTGGACTTGCGCCCCGAGAGCGAGCGTCCCCAGGATGACCCCATCCCGGTGGAGCGCCCCATCCGCGCCGAGACGCCCGCCGGCGCCAAAGTTACCTTGCTCCCGCCGGAGCAAGCCCCCTCGTCCTAATTGCGGTTGCCCTGTGGGGCGCGCGTGCTCCGTATGGCGCGTGGCGAGCACAGGGCAACTCCCGTCACGCCTGATCGAGGAATGCCATGACTGCGATAGAACTACCGGAGATTGAACTCACCGGCCCGGTGACGGCTGCCAAGCCATGCGCCCTACACCCCCAAGCCATGTGTCCGGCCTTTGGAGCGTTGCGCGTGTTGGCCCGCATTGACGGCGCGCATCCGGTCATGGCGACCGACATCGGCTGCAACTATGGGCTGACTTTTGTCACCCACTTCTACGGCTCGCGCAAGTCGCTGCTTACCCACCAACTGGGTACGTCTGAGTTGATGCAGGGCGACGTGGTGGAGGGCACGCGCGCCGCCATCGAGATGGCGGCACAAGAGCCGGGGTGCGAACTCATCCCGGTCATCTCGCTCTGTGTCGCCGAAACCGCGGGCCTGCCGGAGGAGATGCTCCCCACGCGCGTCGGCAACGCGGAGGTAGTCCTGGTGCGCGTGCCGGCCTATGCCATCTACTCGCACCCGGAGACCAAAGATGTGGCTCTCTCTACTGTGTTGGCCCGTCTGGGCGAGCAGGACGGCCCGCGCGCCGACAAGACCGTGGTCATCCTGGGCGAGGTCTTCCCTGCCGACCCGCTGGCGATTGACCATTTGCTGCGGCGCATGGGGGTGGAACAGACCATCGTGTTGCCGGGGCGCAATGTGGGCGATCTGCGGCGTGCCGGTCGCGTCGGCGCGGTAGCTCCGCTCCATCCCTTCTATAACCGCACCATCACCTTGTTCCGCTCGTGGCGCATTCCGGTGGTGGGCGGCGCGCCGGTGGGGATCAGCGGGACCTATGCCTGGATCAAGTCGCTGGGCGAGATGTTGCACCTGGACCCGGTGCTGGTCAACCAGATTGCCGAGGCGGAGCGCGCCGCGGCCCAAGCCGTCGCCGACCACCAGCCCATTGAGGGAACGGTATTGGTCACCGGCTATGAGGGCACGGAGTTGGCCTATGCGCGCTTGCTGATCGAAGCCGGCGCCGACGTGCCCTATGTCTCCACCTCCATCGGTCAAGACCCGCTGGTCCTGCCCGACGAGTTGTGGCTGCGCCGGCATGGTGTGCGCGATATCATCTATCGCAAGACACTGGAGCATGACGTTGCCGCGCTGGACGCCTTCAAGCCGGACTTTGTGCTGGGGACCACCCCCTTCTGTAACATCGCCAAAGACCGTGGCATTCCGGCGCTCTATTTCACCAACCAACTGGCTGCGCGGCCTTTCTTCCTCAGTGGCGGCATGGCGGCGACGGCGGGCTTTGTCCGCAACGCCATTGCCGGCGGCGCGCGCGCCCAGTGGATGCTGGACTTTTTTGCGGAGTAGCCCCATGCCTAATCTGATTCGTGACATCCCGGAGACTAGCGGCTATTGGGGCGCAGTCTGGACTGTCTGCAACCTACCCGACATCCACGTGATTGCCGACGCGCCGGTGGGCTGCTACAGCCTGCTCGCCAGCGCGGTTTCCAACTATACCGACGCCATTCCCAACCTGGAGAACATCACCCCCTCGTTTATCCGCGAGGCGGAGGTCATGGGCAGCGGGACGTGGCCCGCGGTGGAGAATGTGTACAAGGGGCTGCACGAAACGGGCAAGCTGGAAGGCAAGCAGCTCATCGTCGTTTCTACCGCCGAGAGCGAGATGATCGGCTCCGACCTCTCAGAGTTTATGGGCCGCCTGGGCTACAACGCCAAGTTCTTCCACAGCGAATCGTTGACCCACGACGAATGGACCGGTCGCGATCGCGCGCTGATCTGGCTTTGGGAGAACTATGGCGGCAATTCTGCCACGACTGCGCTGGAACCGGGATTGGTTAACATCATAGGGCCGACCTATGGCTGCTTCAACGCCCCGGCGGACCTGCACGAGATTCGCCGGCTGGTCGAGGGGGCAGGGGGGCGCATCAACGTCGTCTTCCCCTATGAAGCCACCGTTGCCGACATCGCACGCCTGCCCAAAGCGCAAGTGAATGTGGTGATGTACAAGGAGTTCGGGCATACGTTAGCGAATGCGTTGGAGCGTCCGTGGTTGTATGCGCCCATGGGGTTACGCGCCACCACTGACTTCATCCGCCAGTTGGCGCAGATGCTGGGCACCACCGACCAGGCCGAACGCTTTATCAAGCGCGAGAAGGCGACAACGCTCAAGCCCATCTGGGACATGTGGAAGGGACCGCAGGGCGATTGGTACTCTACCACCACCGTGGGCATCGTCGCCACCGGGACGTATGTGGATGGGCTGCGCGCCTTTTTGGGCGATGAGATGGGGATGCCGGTGACGCTGACCGCCGCGCGCCCCCTGCGCCCCGGCGACATGGACAACATCGCGCTGCGGAAGGCGATCCACGCCGGTGCGCCGTCGTTCTTGTTTGGTTCCATCAACGAGAAGATTTACCTGAGCGAGGCGGGCAACAAGATGACCAACTTCATCCCGGCAGCCTTCCCAGGTCCTATCGTGCGTCGCGCGTTGGGGACGCCCTTCATGGGCTATGCCGGCACGGTCTACGTGGTCCAAGAGATCGTCAACCGTCTCTTCGAGACGCTCTTCAACGTGTTGCCGTTGGATACGGCCTATGGGCGACCGGCAGGCGGTCCGCCTGTGGCTGCCAAGCCGAGCCTGCCCTGGCAGCCCGCCGCCAAAGCCCAACTGGACGCCGCGCTGAGCAAGCTACATTTCTTGACGCGCATCTCCGTCAGTCAAGAGTTACAGATGGCTGCGGAGACCTACGCCCATACCCAGCACCTGAGCGAAGTCACCCCTGAGGTGGTGGAGGCGGTGCTGGCCGGGCGACAAGGAGAACGACGATGAGCAACGTGCCGGTAGTCGCGCCGCAACCTGTGGCTGCGCGCCGGTTGCCGCTCTTGGCGCGTGCCTTCTTGGCAATCGGCGCTTGGCTGGAGGGACACCCGGCGCTGGCGCAGTCGTTGCGGGTTTTCCGCCTAGGGCTGCTGCAATTCGGACTGGGCTTGAGCCTGGCGCCGGTGACCGGTACGCTCAACCGGGTATTGATTGACGACCTGCGTATCCCGGCGGTGATCGTGGGCTTTCTCATTGCGCTGCACTATTTCGTGTCACCAGTGCGCGCCATGATCGGCTACCACTCCGACCTCAAGCGCGCCCAGGGCAAATGGCGCACACCCTATGTGGTCTTGGGGGTGATGTTGACCTATGGCGGCTTGGCGTGTGCGCCCTTTGCCTTGATCTTGCTCAGCGGCGAGGGTGTCTTGCCCTTCTGGGCCTCGGTGGTGGTCTGTGTTTTCATCTTCGGGGCCTACGGCATCGGCGTCAACATCGTCGAGACCATCTTTCTGGCGTTGGTCAGCGACATCACCCCACCCAAGTCGCGCGGGCGGGTGTTGGCGGCGCTGTGGGGCATGTTAATCCTGGGGACCATCGTCAGCGCGATCATTGTCAGCGGCTTGCTGGTGGACTATTCCCATCGCCGCCTGATCGAGGTGATGCAAGGCAGCGCCATCCTCTTTGTGGTTTTGACCTTCATCGCGCTCTATCAACAGGAGCGGCTGCGTAAAAACGGCACGATTGATTCGGATTTGGAAACGGTGCGCGTGCGTCTGAGTCTGTGGCAGTCGTTGCGGCTGCTCGGCGGGCAGCGCACCTTGCAGGCGCTTTTCACGGTGATCTTCATCGCGACCATGGCTTTTGCCACCCACGACGTGCTGCTGGAACCCTATGGCGGGCAGGTGCTGGGCATGAGCGTGGCAGCTACCTTGCGCCTGACGGTGATCTGGGGCGTGGCGATGATTCTGGGCGTCGGCTTGGCCGCGTGGCTGCTCTGGCGCAAGGTGAGTGCCGTGTGGGTGATGGGCATGGGCTGTGCGGTGGGGCTGCTGGGCTTCGGCGTGATCAGCGCGGCAGGGGCCGCGGTGTGGCTGGAACCCTTCCGCGTCGGTGTGGGCATGATCAGTTTGGGCCGCGGGCTGTTTATCGTGGGCAGTGTGATCCTGGTCATGTCGCTCACCGATGTCAGCCATGCCGGGTTGTTTTTGGGCGTGTGGGGCATTGTGCAAGCCATGGGGCAGGGCTTCGGCACCATCGGCGGCGGTTTGGTGCGTGATGTCGCCTACTACCTGAGCGCCAATGTGGTGGTGGGCTATGTGGTGGTCTATGCCGGGTCGCTGGTGTTGCTGGCGGTGGCGTTGACGGCGCTGGCAACACGGTTGGCTAAGCACATTCGCACCAAAGAACTCACCATGCCCTGGGCCGGGCTGGAGGAGATCCCGGCGGACCAACTGGCTTTTTAAGTTTGGGAAAAGTGCAACGCTGTGGGCCGGCGAGACGCAGCGTTGCCCGGAATCAACGCAGAACGGCGCGGCGACGCCGCATACTGGGACAGTCGCCCGCCGGCCAATTCGGGGATGTATCCTTTCGATTCCCGGCGCCATGCTACGGAGGGCAATGATGGGTACGCGGATGCAGCGGACAGCAAGAGTTGTGATCGCACTGGGCCTGATGCTGGGGTTGCTCACCGGCTGTGGGCGCGCCTTTGGCGCGTTCCAGATTGTGGAGGAGCCGGTCACCCAAACGGAGGTTACCGGGCCGCTTCGCTTTGCCGAAGGTTTGGAGACCGGCCCGGTCTATGAATTTTCTATGGTGGTTCCGGAGGAATGGGTGAGCCGCTTTGTTGTGCGCAACAACGGCAACACTGCGACCTTTGTGTACATGCGGTCACCCGACCGTCCGGCGCCTATCTTTACCGTCCAGGCGCTCTCGGCGCGGCAGTTCTGGGAGCAGGTGGGCAGCTATCCCGGTCAATACCAGGACCTGATCTTCACCGGCGATACCTATTTCATTTATTCGTTGCCGCTGGATGCCTTCTATTCCGGGCTGCCCAGGGAGGAGTACGCCGCATTGGCGGAGCAGGTGCGTGCGGCGGTGACGAGTTTCAGCATCACGTTGGCGAATTAGCCGGCTCCGGGCAAGACGCCCCCGGATGCCGCCACAGGCGCAAGGGAACCGATGCAAGGAGGGGGAATTCCCCCTGGTAGCAAGGAGATGAGACGATGGATTGGAGTACGCTGCTGGACCCCATGTTCCTGATTACCTTCGGCCTGGTGTTGGCCGCGTTTATCCCGGTCACCTGGCATATTTGGCATACTTGGGTGAACGCCGACAAGCAACAGGAATAACCAACTCCCCGCGCCAGCGCGCACGCGGTCCCGATTTCGGTTGCCCAACGTCACACGGGCGAGCGTGAAAGCGGGCAATGGAGTGGGCCGCGGTCTCGTGGAAGCCGTTCTCAGAAGTCGGTTGGTCAGTGGGTTGCGATGACCGGGCTGTGTTGCACAGAAGGTGCAGCCGGCCCGGTCGTCGCGTGTGCGGAGTTGATGGGAAGAACCGCCCAGAACGAAAGCCCTGGGCTAGCCGGGTGGTTGACCGTCCGGCGCGCGTGAGTGGGCGACTTGCACAGGCTTTGTCGAACCCAGGATCGCACCGGCGCGGGGTGAGGAGTCTGCTCTCCAATGGCCGCGCGTGACTTGGAGCGTAAAACGGCGCAACACCGGCTGGGGCGCATTCAGATCGGGCCACCACGCGGCAGACTTGCGATAGAGCCGCTCCATAACCGGCTCCAGCAATTCGTCGCTGAGCACCCAGCTTTCGCTGTCGGCGCGGGTCGCCATGCCGGCTAGCATTTCGGCGGGGACGACGGTCTCGGTCCATTCGGCAGCGACCAACTCGTGGTAGCCGGTTGCCCCGTGCTGGGCCAAGTACTGGGCGACCGCCGCGCCCGCGGCAGGCGGTTGCATGGTCGGGTCGGCCTCCAGTACCGCCATGCGCATCTCGTGGCGCAGCCGGCCCGTCACCGAATCGGGTGCCCACCAGTTGTTGCCGATGATGAAGCAGCCGCCCGGTCGCAGCACGCGCGTCACTTCATCCAGGACCTGGCGCCAGTCGTGGGCCAAATGCAGCACGCGCACCATGAGAACGGCGTCGGCACACTCGTCGGCAAAGGGCAGGTGGTGCATGTCGGCTTCCGTCAAGGGGAGGGTAGCCGGAAAAGTGGGCGGCAGGTCGGGCGGGCGCGTGCCAGGTACTTCGTCCAGCATGGGCCGCGAAATGTCCAGCCCCACCACCCGGCAACCCGCCTCCGCTACCGTCCAGGCGATGAGTCCGGTTCCTACGCCAATCTCTACGACCCGCGCGCCCGGTCCCGCTTGATCGGCAATGGCCCGGCCGATGGCCTGGGCCACTGCTCGCGGGTGGGCGCGCTGGGCGCTGTAGATTTTGGCGACGCGAGCAAAGTTGAAAGGATTGGTCGCCATGATGCTGCCTATGCCAGCGCGCCGGCCTCCAACGCCTGCTCCAAGTCGTGGCGGGTCAGGCGGCTCCCGTGTACCTCACGGAAGCGCTGGGTGCTGAGATGGCTCAGGATATAGGCCGTCGTCAGCATTCCGACGGCTTCCAGCGCAAAGATGCCCATATAAGCCAGGCCCGGCTCCAGCAAGCCCGACCCAATGAGCGACGTGTGCAGCGCGCCGCTGGTGGTGGACGCTGTGAAACTGCCCAGGGCCTGGGCAACGCCCCACAGCCCCATATACATGCCCACCGCGCCCTCGATGGTCATCTCCATCATCATGGCAAGCGCGCCCACGTTGAAGAAGCCGGTGAACAAGCCCATGAAAAGCAGCGCCGGGTGCACCAACTCCTCGGTGTGGGTGACCGCGGCGAAGGCCAAGATGCTCATGCCGACAGCCGTGCCGTAACAGCCGATCTGGGCGATGCGCTTTTTGGTGATGGGCAGGAACATGCCCAGCGCGCCCATGATCAACATGCCGATCAACATGCCGCGGCCCCAGGTGGGTTGGAACTCGGTCGTTTCGGCGACGCTCATGCCGAAGACCTCGGCGCCGAAGACCTCCAGGATGTTATCTTGCAGGAAGATGGAGAAGATGGAGAGCGCCACAAAGAAGAAGAAGCCGCGCGCTTGGCGATTGGCGCGCAAGACACCGAAAGCTACGCTGAAGGGATTGCCCTCCGGCACGGCGGCACGCGCCTTGGCGATGGACGCCTTCAACTCGGTGCCCTTGAGCCGTTTCTCCATGCGGATTAGCCCCAGCGCCATCGCGCCCAGCACCACAAACGGGGTCAGGTTGTAGAGCCGCTGCATGGCTTCCGGCGAGTATTCCGGGCGGACGATGTTCATGACCTCCGCAGCAATGATGGTGCTGAG
>CAKZVN010000369.1 GCA_937922105.1 uncultured Litorilinea sp. | reverse complement strand
CAAGCCAACACCAGCCCCACCATCGCCCGTCTGGGCGGCGGCCCGGTGGACATCCAGGTGCGCGACTTGCCGGAGACGCCCACCGGTCCCATGCTCATCGTGCACTTGCTCTTCGACGTGCGCGACGCCATGGGCGCCAATGCCGTCAACACCGCAGCCGAGACCATTGCACCCACACTCCAGCGGCTGAGCGGCGGGCGCGCCCTCTTGCGTATTCTCAGCAATCTCACCGACCAACGCCGCGCCTGGGCCGAAACGCTCATCCCCGTGGACGCCTTTGCCGGCGCGGAGAGCAGCGGACTAGAGGTCGCCCACGCCATCGTCCACGCCAATGCCTTTGCCGTCGCCGACCCCTATCGCGCCGCCACCCACAACAAGGGTATCCTCAACGGCATTGATGCCGTCGCCCTCGCCACCGGCAACGACTGGCGCGCCATTGAAGCGGGCGCGCACGCCTACGCCGCGCGCAACGGTCGCTACACTGCGCTCACCGACTGGCGCGTACTGCCTGCTGCGGACGCCATGCCCGCCGGCGCGCTCTACCGCACCGGCGCCGCGTCGTTCAGCTATCCCGCCCTGTGGGGGCGCATCGAACTGCCCCTCGCCGTGGGCATCATCGGCGGCGCAACGCGTGCCCATCCCGTCGCCCAGATCGCGCTCAAAATCCTGGGCGTCCAGAGTGCACGCGAACTGAGCGAGATCATGGCGGCGGTCGGCCTGGCGCAAAACCTAGCCGCCATCCGCGCCCTTGCCACCGACGGCATCCAGCGCGGTCACATGGCCCTCCACGCGCGCCAAATTGCGATTGCCGCCGGCGCGCAGGGGGACGACGTGGAGCGCATCGCCGCGCAGCTCGTCGCCGACGGCATCATCCGGGTGGAACATGCGCGCACGCTCTTAGCCACCCAGCACTAGGCCGTGTCTGAAAAATGTCATTCTGAGCCGCTAGGCTGCCTGCCCTGAGCACAGCGCAAGGAAAAATCCCGGCAGCTTACCGGAGGGGGATGCTTCGCTGCGCTCAGCATGACGGCGGTATCGCGATTTTTCAGACAGAACCGAGTCGCGACAACCGCCGTCTTCATCGCCTAACCGGATTCCATCTGACCGTCATCACGGGCGTGGTATGATTAGATAGAGAGCGCCAATTGCGGCATCAAGGGAGAACAAACGACCATGCTCAAACAACCCATCCGCGCCGTAGGCATTGTCGGCTACGGCGCTTATGTCCCTCGCTATCGCCTACCCGGTCATGAAATCTCGCGCATCTGGAGCGAGGGTCACACCGCCACCCCTGTCAAGGAAAAGTCCGTGCCTGGGCTGGACGAGGACACCGCCACCATGAGCGTGGAGGCGGCGCGCAATGCGCTGGCGCGCGCCCGGCTCGACCCCCAGCGCCTCGCCGCGGTCTGGGTCGGCAGCGAGAGCCATCCCTACGCGGTCAAGCCCACCGGCACCATCGTCGCCGAAGCCATCGGCGCCACGCCCAACACCCTCGCCGGCGACTGGCAATTCGCCTGTAAAGCCGGGACCGAAGCCATGCAGGCTGCCATCGGCTTTGTGGGCAGCGGCATGGCTGACTACACCCTGTGCATCGGCATGGACACCGCACAGGGCCGTCCGGGCGACGCGCTGGAATATACCGCCGGCGCAGGCGGCGCGGCCTTTATCATCGGCCCGCGCGAGGAGGCGTTGGTCAGCATCGAGCGCACCCTCAGCTATGTCTCCGATACCACCGATTTCTGGCGGCGGCCCTCCACCCACTACCCTAGCCACGCCGAGCGCTTCAGCGGAGACCCCGGCTATTTCGGTCACATCATGCCCGCAGCCGCGCAGATGATGGAAGAGATGCGCGCCACCCCGCGCGACTATGATTACGTCGTCTTCCACCAGCCCAACGTCAAATTTCCCACCCGCGCCATGTCGGAATTGGGCTTCACCGCCGCGCAATGGGAAGCCGGTCTCTTGGTGAGCGAGATCGGCAACACCTATGCCGGCTCCGCCATGATCGGCCTCACCGCCATTCTCGACATTGCCCAACCGGGCAATCGCATTCTCATGGTCAGCTACGGCTCCGGCGCCGGCTCAGATGCCTTCGATCTGGTGGTGCAACCACGGCTTCTGGAAGTGCGCGATGCCGCGCCCCGCACCTGGGACTACATCCGCCGCCGCGTGCCGGTGGATTACGCCCAGTACGCGCGCTTGCGCCGCAAGCTCGCCACCCACTAGCCCTGCCCTAACAAACAATACCCCATCCTGGAAACCGATCGCTTCCAGGATGGGATACCGGTCTAGCTGCGTACCGCTATCCAATTGAGAATGCAGGCCTGATGCCCTACTGTGTGGGAAATCGGTCGTTTCCCACAGCTATCCCACAAATATCCCACAACAAGACTGTGGGATATCCCTCGCTTTCCCACATGCCCACGGGTTAGCTATACGCCATGATTTCCAGCGTGCGGATGAGCGCGGCCTGCCACCTGTTCTCGTCGTCAATCGGGAGATAGATCGCGCGGCGCGCCACCCGCGGCACCGCAGCGTCCGGGTCCTCGCGACCGGGCACAACCCCAAACGCCTGCTGCAACCGCCGCGACAGCGCCATCCGGTCAACGTTTTCCAACGCCTCGCTGCGAATCACCAGTTGGTCCAACTCCCGCCCGATGGTATGCACCCCGGCGCGCAAAGCCAGTATCTTGACGCGAATCTGGTAAAACAGGTTCTCCACTTCTTCCGGGACCGACTTGGTCACCGCATCCTCTCCGAAGCGGTCCACCATCTCGCGGCGCATCTCATCAATGCTCTCCAGATGGGTCATGCCCGCAATGCGCCGGTACATCTGCAAACGCAAGCCCTCCTCCTCCACGTAGGTGTGGGGGATCTGCGCGTCCAGCGGCAAGTCCAGCTGCACCGGCGGCGCCAGCGGGTCACTCAAGTCGAAGGGGGTCTCCAAGTCGGCGTGCGCGGCGGTTGCGACCGGGGGAGTAGCGCCATTGGTGGTCGGCGCCGGCGATGGATCCGCCGCAGGCACAGACTGCGTCGCCTTGAGCGCCTGGGCAAAGCGTTGCATCTTGCGCCGGCTCTCGTTGATGGCTTGCGCCAACAGCCGCGTATAGAGGTCGAAACCCACACTGTCAATGTGTCCATGCTGGCGCGCACCCAGCAAATCGCCCGCGCCGCGAATCTCTAGATCGCGCATGGCAATGCGAAAGCCCGCGCCCAGTTCCTCGCTGCTCTCCATGATGGCGGACAGCCGCCGCCGCGCGTCATAGCTCAAAGGCTTGTGTTTCTCATAGAGCAGATAGCAATGCCCGCGTTGCGCACTGCGCCCCACGCGCCCGCGCAGCTGATAGAGCTGCGCCAGTCCGAAGTGATCGGCGCGGTTGATGATGATGGTGTTGGCGTTGGGAATGTCCAGCCCGTTTTCGATGATGGTGGTTGCCACCAGGATGTCAATCTCGCCCTGGGCAAAGCGCGCCATCACATCTTCCAACTCGCGCTCCGGCATCTGTCCATGCCCGATATCCACACGCGCGACGGGCACAAGGTGGCGGATGCGGTCCGCCAGCGCGATGATGCCGCGAATCTTGTCCGTCACCACAAAGACTTGTCCGTTGCGGTCCAACTCGCGTTGAATGGCCTGCTTCACCATCACGTCGTCATACTCGGCGAGCACCGTATGCACAGGCAGGCGCTCTTTGGGCGGCGTGTTGATCGCGCTCATGTCGCGAATCCCGCTCAAGCTCATGTGCAACGTGCGCGGGATAGGCGTCGCGCTCAGACTCAGGACATCCACCTGCGTGCGCAGTTGCTTGAGTTTCTCCTTCTGTCCCACGCCGAAGCGCTGCTCCTCGTCAATGATCAGCAGCCCCAAGTCCTTGAAGGTCAAGTCCTCGCTCAAGATGCGATGGGTGCCCACCACCAGATCAATGCTGCCCTCGGCTAATCCGCGCAGGATCGCCTCCTGCTGGGCAGGCGTGCGGAAGCGGCTCAACATCTCCACACGCACCGGAAAGCGCGCCAGCCGCTCGCTCAAGGTGCGATAGTGCTGCTGCGCCAAGACAGTGGTCGGCACCAAAAAGGCTACCTGCTTGCCGTCGGTGATAGCCTTGAAGGCGGCGCGCACCGCCACCTCGGTCTTGCCGTACCCCACATCCCCGCAGATCAGCCGATCCATGGGCCGGTCCGACTCCATATCGCGGCGCACAGCCTCGATGGCGTTTAGCTGGTCATCGGTCTCCTCATAGGGGAAGCTGGCTGCCAGTTCTTCCTGCCACGGCCCATCCGGGCTATAGGCATGACCACGCACCAATTCGCGCTCGGCATAGAGCTTGAGCAAGTCATCGGCTATATCGGCAACCGACTTGCGCGCACGCTCCTTGACCAGTTGCCAATCCGCCGTGCCCAGCCGGTTGACCATCGGCGTCTTCTCGCCCGCGCCCACATAGCGGCTCAGGCGATCAGCCTGGTGCACCGGCACATAGAGCTTGTCGTTGCGCGCATAGGAAACCTGCAAATACTCGCGCGTGATGCCGCTCAACTCCACCTGGACCAAGCCATCGTAGATACCGACGCCATGTTCCAAGTGCACCACATAGTCCCCCGGCTTGACATCGGCGAAGAAAATCTCCGGCGCGACAGTACTGGTCTGCACCGGGCGCCGCCGCGCCTGCGGCTTGCTCCATCCGAACAGCTCGGTATCGCTGAGCAGGTGCACATCCATCGTGGCGCCGGTCGCGCCCTCCTCCAACTGGACCCCGCGCAGAATAAAGCCCTCCCCCGTCACCCCCTGTACGATCACCCGGCTATGGGGCACAGGCGGCGCCGAGAGTTCACCTTGCACCGCAACGGGCAAGTCCGCCTCCTGCAACAGTCCCTGCAGGCGAGCCGCTTGCCGCGTCACCAACACAGTCGCCGCGCCCGCCTGGCTGAGCTTGGCAAGATCGGCGACAATCTGCTTGGTCTTGCCGCCATAGCGCGGGCCGGGCACGAAGAGACGCGCCAGCGGCGTGTTTGCCTCGGTACTCTTGCCCGCCAAGTCGCCATAGCCCAAGATCAACGGCTTAGCCTGCATCAGCTTGACACGCACTTCATCGGTGGTGAAATAGTTGGGCGCAAAAGTTGCGGGTAACTCGCCGGCGCGGCGCAGCTCGGCTGCCAGCCCGTTTGCCTGCACCTCCAACTCATACAACGTGGCAAAGAAGTCCAACGCGTCATCCAGCAGCAAAGTCGCATCCGCAGTCAAGTAGTCCAACAACGACGCCGGTTGCTCGTAAAAATAGGGGAGATACCACTCGATACCGTGAAAGCTCCGGCCCGCGGCGAGATGTTCCACCTCCAGCCGCAATTCCTCGCGCACCGCCAGGAGCAAATTCGGGTCCTGGAGGGGCGAACTCTCCGGACTCAGCGCGAGATTCTCGGCTGCGTTCAGCATACCGTCCTGGATACCCAGCCGGGTCAGCGCAGCAGGTCCGTGCTTCGCCAGCGCCTCGCTCCCCGGTCCGATCTCGATACTCTGGACTTGACCGATGGTGCGCTGGGTTGCTGGATCGAAGCGGCGTAAACTTTCCACTTCATCGCCGAACAGGTCAATCCGCACCGGAGACAGTAAGTTTGGGGGCCAAATGTCAATAATCCCGCCTCGGCGGGCAAAGCGTCCTGGCTCCTCCACCACCTGTTCCGGGTTATACCCGCTCTGCACCCACCGCTCGATCATCTGCTCCAGCCGCACCACCTCCCCCACGCGAATCGGGCGCAGCGCCAAGCGTAACTCGCGCGCAGGCAAGGTCTTTTGCATCAGCGCCCGCGCCGACGCCACCACCACCGGCGGCGTGCCGCTGCGGCTTTGCAGCGCAGCCAAAGCGGTCAAGCGTTGCTGGCGTGTCGCTGCGCTCCAGTGGATACGCTCATAGGGCAGGGCGTCCGGCTCGGCAAAGCGCAACACCGGCGGTCCGCCCTCCTCCACCGGCGGCAGCCACATGGTCAACAACTCCACCCATTGCTGCGCCATCTCCGCGCGCGCGGTCAAGAGCAGCAACGGGCCGGGTCGCGCCTGGCGTAGGCCCGCCGCCACAAACGGGCGCGCCGCTTGGAGCAGCGCCAGGGGTGTCTCGCTGCCCTCCTCCACCAAACGACGAAATGCCGGAACCCTCGGCAAACACGCCACAAGACCGTTCAGGTTCATGGTCGGTCACGGGCCTCTACCCGTTAAACTGGTTCATGGCAACGTCAATGCCCTCGAAGAGCCAGCATTCCAGGGCATCCCCTACCGTCTGGCGCAGCGGTCCAAAGAGTTCTTCCTCTGCGGCGCTGAAATCTTGCAACACATAGGCTGCGGGGTCCATGCGACCCGGCGGGCGACCGATTCCCACGCGCGCGCGGTGAAACTCCGGTGTGCCCAGATGTTGAATCATGGATTTGACACCGTTCTGCCCACCGGAACTGCCGTTACGGCGCAGGCGCAATTTGCCCGCCTCCAGGTCCAGATCATCATGAACGACGATGATCGCCTCCGGGGCAATCTGGTAAAAACGCGCCAGCGCGCCCACGGCTTCACCGCTGGCGTTCATGTAGGTCAACGGTTTCACCAGGAGCACCTTGGCGCGCTGCCCGTTGCGGCTTACCCAGCCGTCGCCCACCGCAGCCCGTAACTGCATCCGCGCCACCTCGATACCGTGACGACGGGCGAATAGGTCCACACATTGAAACCCAATGTTATGGCGGTTGCGTGCGTAGCGCGGTCCCGGATTGCCCAACCCGACGATCATCTTGGTGGTCATACGTCTCCGGCTTCTACTGGGTGCATTCCTGCGCTATGTCAACGCGCAAAAGGCAAGTCGGCCTGCATGGGGCCCTTGCCGTGCTGTGCGTACTGCTCGATTGTGTGGCTGCGCCGGCTTTACCGGCGCAACCTCCTCTTCACGGTCGTCCGCCGATCACTCAAGACGACCGGCTTCCCTACGAAAATTGCGACCACGCCCAGTCGAAGAGCCGCTTGCCGCCATAGAGCGCGGCAATGCCGAGAAAGAGCGCGGCGCTAAAACGCATCCCGTCCAAGAACTGGGTACGCAGACGATTGAGCGAGAGCGCCTCGCCCAAATCGCGCGTCGTACTGCCCTCGCCCGCGGGCGCAACCGGGTCCACGATCACCGGCACAGGGTTGCTCTCGGTGGGGGTGGGTAAAACGACTGCGACTGCTTCCGGCGTAGGAGTAGGAACCGCCACCGGCAACTCCACCTGTCCCACCACCGGGGTCGGCTGCGGCGCCGGCGTGAAGGTAGCGGTCGGAATCGGCGTCGGCGTCGGCTCGTCCGGTGTCGGCGTAGGCGAAGGTGTCGGTGGGCTTTGGTTCACGCTCAGGTTTTGTGCATAGTACTCGGCGTAATTGCCGTCCAACTTCACCACGCGCAGCCGCAGACTATAAGTCCCCGGCGGTAAGCCACCCGCTTGCCATACGCCCAGCTGCCCGTTTTGCACCGGCACCGTGTTGCCGTAAAAGTAGATATAGGCATCGTCGCTGCTCGGCTCTTGCTTGAAGTGCAGCTCGTATTTCTGGAACGGCTCGATGATTGCGGTACCGAAGATGGGCACATCCCCGCTCACCGCCGAGCCGGGCGCCGGTGACGTAATGCCTGATTGTGCAGCGGCGCTCCCGGGCACTCCGGCAATCCAGACCGCCCACACCAGGGCAAGCACGATGCCGCGCAGCCGGCAGGCCCTCTCCACCCAATAGTTTGTCATCAACCCCTCGTCAAACTCGCCTCGGGCAACCGCCGACCGGCGGCTTCGTAGCCATCCATGCCCGCCGACCACACCGCCTACTGATTCTGCGCCCACTCGATCAAGCGAGTCAGTTCGTTGTAATCGAACGGATTCTCCATGCGGACGCCATTGACCAAAATAGACGGAGTCGCGTTCAGTCCCAGCGTCACAGCCTCGTTAAAGGACGCGTTCACCTCGTCCCGGTATTTCTGGCTGGTCATACATTCCAGCAACGTGCGGCTGTTCAAGCCCAACTCATCGGCGTAGCGCACAATCGCGTCAATGGTAAACCCGGCCTGTCCGCGGTCTTGCGCCTCGAAGAGTTTACCCTTCATACTCCAAAAGCCGCCCTGGTCCGCTGCACAAAGGCTCGCCATGGCAGCCATCCCCGAACCAGGCTGGTGCCCAGTCAGCGGGAACTGGCGGAACTCCAACCGCACAATCCCGGTCTTGACATATTCCTCGACCAACCGTGGCTCCACCACGCTATTCCACTGGCGGCAGGCCGGACAGAGGAAGTCTTCCCACGCTTGCACCGTCACCGGTGCGTCCGGGCTGCCCATCGCATCGCGGGCCAACCAGTTGGCAGGCAAATCCGGCACATCAACCGCACGCGCCGACGGGCGATTGCCCAGCGCAACAAAGAGCACCACCAACAGCACAATCCCCGCCGAGACGCCGACGATCCACAGCCCGATGGTATTACTACCTGTCTTGGCGCGCCCCTTTGCGCTGCGTGCGCCGATTGCACTTCTGGTCATAGTCCCCCGACTCCTCTCCAATCAACAAAATCCGAATGGCGTCAGTATACGAAAGAACACCCCACGCGGCAAACCCAGCCCGCTACTCAATCCCAGCGTCCCGCAGCAAAAACCTTCTGCAAGATCGCCGCGCGGCGGTCGGGGTCAGGCCAACGCGGTTGTCCATAGTCGTGCAAGAGCGTCGGCAGGAGTTGGGTGCTGATATGCCGCCCCGCATAAATGGTATGCTTGGCAATCATTCCTTCGCGCGTGTCCTCGCGCCACATCTGGTCGAAGTAGAGATTGCCCAAGCCATGCAAGACCAGCCGCCCATCCACGAACTCCACCGCCTGGGGCACATGGCTCTGCACGCCTGTCACCACATCTGCGCCGGCGCGCGCCAACGCGCCGAAATCCTGGCGCTGCTCAAAGAGCGGCTCCACCCCATAGCTCTCTTGGTATTGCAACTCGGCAAAGACCACATCCGCCAACTCGTTGGCCTTGAGGTTGCGAATGGTAGCCGACATGATCGCCAGGTCGAAGGGCGCGCTGCCCGGCGAAAAGTCCGTTGCCCAGGCCGACGGAGGGCCATAGCTGTTTGCCCCCAGAAACGCCAGACGATTGCCGTTGTGTTCCAAAATCAGGGGCGCAAAAGCTGCGGTCTTATCTACGCCGCCACCATAAACCGGAATCCCTGCCGCCGCGTAGAACTCCAACGACGCCAGCGCATTCTTCAGACCGTAATCGTTCTGGTGGTTGCCGGTCAACCCGACGATATCCACCCCGGAGCGCAGCAGCGTCTCAAAGTACTCGGGCTTGCTGCAAAAGACCAAGTTATCCGCCGATGTATTGGTCTCACAGCCCTCCACAAACGGGACTTCATTGCTGATCACTGTAATATCCGCCGCGGCCAACTCCGGCCCAACCACACGCGCCGGCCAATCGTAGCCCAGACGATCCATCTGGTCCGCCGTGAGGCGCACCATCGCGGTCACCCCCGTCATGGCGACCACCGTCAACCGCGCCGGGTCGCGATTGCTGCGCGGCAAGAGCGCATCCAAGCGTGAGAGCGCATCCGCAGACACCGCCTCCCCGGCATGGGCATAGACCGTCACGACCAGCGGATAGGCCGCGGCATGGAACTTCATCGCATTCTCCACCGGCGTCTGACCGTCCACGCTATAAACCGCCAGCCGGGGCGACAGTCGCTCGAAGGGGACCAACGCCAATACCCCGCGCTGGGCATAGACCGCGGCCAAGAGTTCGTCACCGTCTTGCACACTCTGGACAAGCGGCCCCGGCGGCCCCAGCAATTGCTCCAGGGCCGGCAGCGTATCCGCATAGACCACAACCGCAGGAAAGGCTCGCGTCTCCCCGCGCCAGGCCCGCTGGATATGCAACATGCGCAGGGATAATTCCACCGTGTCGAAACGCGTGGCGGCGGCAAAGACCTGGTGATAAATCGCCTCGCCGCCTGCCGCCTCCCACGTCAACCGGACGGTGTCCGCCGCGGCTTCCTCGCCTAAGACGACTGCCCCCACCTCGCCTGTCAGCGCATCCAGCAGCGTATCGGGCAGCCCTGCGTCCACCACTACCTTGACCGGCACCGTGCCGGCGCTCGCGTCTGTTGCGGCGCGTTCGGGAAGCTGCGCCGCGCCCACTGCCGGAATCGGTGGCGAATCGAACGGCGCCGATAACGGTGACTCGACCAGGCGCGCAGACGCGGCTGATTCCTCTGCCGCGCGCGCTGCGGCCCGATGCTCTGCCACACCCGGCAGCGTGGGCAGGCTCACCGCCGCATACAGCCCCAAGCCAAGCCCCCCGATGAGCATCAGGACCCCGGCTACCGTCGCAAATTTTTCCAACAGTTCGGTTCGCATCATCTAC
>CAKZVN010000368.1 GCA_937922105.1 uncultured Litorilinea sp. | reverse complement strand
GCGACAGCGCGGCCGCGGTGCGCCAGGCCGGCTTGGAAGAGAAGATGAGCCACGTCAGCACCGGCGGCGGCGCCAGCCTCGAATTCCTGGAAGGCCAAGAGTTGCCGGGCGTGGCTGTGCTGAACGACCGGAGTTAAGACGCATGAACTTCTTGCAGCGCATCGCGGCCTTCTTCCGCGGCAGCGGCGGCGGCCCGTCCAATCGCTATCTGACCGTCTATGTCCTGAGCCGGCGCTGTCGCGAACCCATCGCCGGACAGGTAGACTTGCTCAACGAGCTAAGTCTATCCGACGACGACGCCTACAGCTATTACGCGCGCAAAGTCTTCCATACCTCCGGCGCGCAGCGCTGCTTCGGCCAAGTGGAGGTCACGCTCCATTTCGACGCCAACAAGCGCATCGCCCACCACGACGTGCAAGGCGGTGATTGGTTGACGCGCGAGGAGTATGAAGCCGAGCTGGCTGCCTTCCAGGCGCGCAGTGCAGCTGCCGGCGCGCAGGCTGCGAACGCTGACGACGACTCCGGCGACGCGCCCGCCGCGCCGCCGTCCAACCGCTAGAAAGGCAAACCCTCCCATGCGTAAACCCATGATGGCGGGCAACTGGAAGATGAACAAGACCATTGCCGAAGCGACCGCGCTGGCCCAAGCCATCGTCGCCGCTGTCGGCAACGAAGAGAGCGTGGAGCGGGTGATCTGCCCGCCCTTTGTGGCGCTGCCCGCGGTTGCCGCGGTGGTCGCCGGGTCGGGAATCGGCGTAGGCGCACAGAATATGCACTGGGAGCACAGTGGGGCCTACACGGGCGAGGTCAGCGCGCCCATGCTCCAGGGCATCGCCGGCTATGTGATCCTCGGTCATAGCGAGCGTCGCCAGTTCTTCGCCGAGACCGACACCACGGTCAACCGCAAGGTCCACGCCGCGCTGGCGGCAGGGTTGACCCCCATCGTCTGCGTGGGCGAGTCGCTGGAGCAGAATGCGGCGGGCGAAACCCACGCCTTCGTCAGCAGCCAAGTCAAGGCTGCGCTTGCAGACATTGATGCGGCGCAAGCCCAGCGCCTGGTCATCGCCTATGAACCCATCTGGGCCATCGGCACCGGACGTGCGGCTACCGCCGAACAGGCCCAGGCCATCTGTGGCGCGACCGTGCGCGGCGCGCTGGCGGAGCTATATGGCGCGCAAGTTGCGAGCCGGATTCGCGTGCTGTATGGCGGCAGCACCAACGCCAAGAACATCGCCGAAATCATGGCGCAGCCCGATATTGACGGCGCGCTCATCGGCGGCGCGTCGCTGCAAGCCGACTCCTACGCCGCGATGGTGCGCACCACCGCGGCGACCTACGCCGCCCACTAAGCGCCCCACGCGCGGCAACACAGTCATTCCTGGGACAAGCCGGTGCGAATGCCGGCTTGTCCCATCCCACAGGCTGGTCACACAGCCGCTGCCGCCTCTGGAGTCCGGCAGTATAACCCGGTCGCTTTCCATTGCACCGTCTCCCACTGTTCCGCTGGATAACGTCTCGTCGGTTCTTGCAACGCGGGAACTCCCGGATTGGCCCGCCCAGAACTCTTGTTCTATAATTCCAAAGCTACACCAAATTCCGTGTGCAGCCGGCGCATCACCCACAGAGGAGAAAGGAAATCGCGATGATTACGCAGGTCGGCAGTGTGACGATCTATGTGCACGACCAGGATCGCGCCAAGCAGTTCTACACCGAAAAACTGGGCTTCGAGCTACACATGGATGTCCCGCTGTATCCCGGCGCGACAGCGCGCTGGCTTGCCGTTGCCCCGCCGGGGGCTGCGACCGAGGTCGTGTTGATGACGCTGGACGAGCACTCCATGCACCACAAGGAGACCCTGGGCAAGACCCAGGCGATGATCTTCACCGTGCACGACATGGACGCCACCATCGCCGAACTTACGGCGCGCGGCGTACGCTTCACCATGGAACCGGACACCCAGCCCTGGGGAACCTGGACATTGGTTGAGGACTCCGAGGGCAACCAACTGATGCTGGTGGAGCCGACGCCGATGTAACCCTGTTCGTCTGCCCCATCCCATTTACTCCCATGCACCATCGTCACACCTGGTGCGCCGGACCGGATCGACAAGCCGGCGCACTTTTGTTATAGTACCCTTGCCGCCGTGATCGTGTGTTCCGGCGCTGCCCCATGACGGGTGTTTAACAGATCAACCGGCTAGAACCGTCCAGGGCTGAAGCCCTGAGCTATGCAGTAACGCCCTCTGAAGGGAACTCGTGAGCGCAGTCCGCTTCAGCAGGCGTGGTGGGTAGCCGAATGGTTCATCGTCCGGCGGTTGCAGGACGACGAACCGAATCCGTGCACAAACTCCGGCATAGGGCAGGCGGGATGCGCGATGACACTCATTCTCTTTCTCTCATCCAAGAAAGGAGTACGATCATGCAGTGCACTCATCGTCGGGTGCTGCGTGCCGGGTGGATTGTCGCCCTGGTCGCGCTGGTGAATCTCTTGACCGTGCAGGCCGCGCTGGCTGCCGGCCCGACCATCACCATGAAGCCGGTAGTTGCCCCGCGCAACTCGCCGCCGCCCATCCCCCATTCAGACGTTCTCAAGCGCGATGCCATCGAGAAATTCGTCCAGGGCGGCGGGCTGCGCGCCGAGTCGGTGACCGCC
>CAKZVN010000367.1 GCA_937922105.1 uncultured Litorilinea sp. | reverse complement strand
GTCATTCTGAGGAGCGCAGCGACGGCCTGCCCTGAGTCCGGCGAAGGGAAGAATCTCGGCAGACCACCAGAGGGGATGCATCACTGCGTCAAGTAGGCAATGAATTTCCCAACCTGAAATCCACCTGCCTGTCGGGCGCTTTCCGCAAACGGCGTGACGTTCCACTCCTGCGCGTGATCTGAGGTATGATAAACAACAGGATGCAACATTGGTACCCAGCCGGTACCCTGACCGCTTCAGACCGTCCTGTTCGACACGAAAGAGTGCCATGACACCATTGCCCCATTGGCTCCAACGCCTATCACCTGCTCGCCTCTACGAACCGACCACCGCGCTCACCGATTACCTGTTGGGCGCCCAAACCTTGCGCTACGCCGTACTCCTACGCCCCGGTGCAAACTCGCGCACAGCCCAGTTGTGGGTGGTGGCGCTGGGCGCCGCCGGTCTTGCCGCCATCGCCGGCGGCGTACATCACAGCGTTCACCCCGGTCCCGGCGATGCCGTGCGCCGTGAGTCGTGGCGCGTTGTCGGCATCACCACCGGCTTAGCCGCGGCTGCCATGCTGGCAGCTACCGTCTACGCCACCATTGCGCCGCGCCGGCGCCCGTGGTGGCTGGCTGCCACGTTGACCAAAAGCGTCGTGTTCGGTGCGCTCAACCAGACCCACAACGATTTCCGCCTCATCATCTACGACTACGCCTCCTCCATGCTCTTGGTGTTGGCCCTCTTGGCGACGGCCCGCCCACCGCGACCGGGCCGCCGCGCCGTCATTGCAGGCATCCTCATTTCGTTCCTCGCCGCCGCAGTCCAGATGAGCGGCATCACGCTGCACCGCCATTTCAACCACAACGACCTCTATCATCTGATCCAGGCCATCGCGTTCCACCAACTTTATACAGGCGCAGCCCAAGAACAGCGCGCAGGCGATCGCGCGTAACGGGTGCTATTTCGCCGATCAAATTCCGTCGCTGCGCGCCAATCTACGCTGATTTATTGTATAATCGCACACGAGGGGAACTGCTGCATCCAAGCGTACAACGCAGCAGAACCGTCGCAGCGTGTGCCGATGCCGCGCCGCCGGTTTCGCAACCTGCGACGCTGTGAGAAGCCATCATGGAATTGCCGAGCCTGGGCGAGACGATCCGCCAAGCACTGGCGTTACGCGAATCAATCTTTCTCGCCGTGCAACAGTCCCCCCAGGGATTGTGGACGGCGTTGATGGTGGTGGGGTTGGCCGGTTTATCGCAGGCGCTGGGCCAAAGCCTGGTCCTGTTCATCAACCATGTACGGCCGCGCCGCTTTATTCTCGCGGTCGCCGCGTCGGTGGTCAGCTACATGGCGGGCTATCTGCTCTGGGCAGGCAGCGTTTGGCTGGTGGGAACCTATGCCTTCAACCGCGATGTGGCCTGGGTCACGGTCGCCGCGGTGGTCGGTCTCGCCTACGCGCCGCAAGTGCTGGCTTTCTTCGAATTGACCCCCTTCTTCGGCAGTCCCTTCGGCGTTCTCCTCTCTCTGTGGACGTTGCTGGCGATTCTGGTCGCCGTGCGCGTTGCGCTGGACCTGGAGATGTGGCAAGCTGTGCTCACAGGCGGTCTCGGCTGGTTGCTCATCCAGCTGTGGCGCTACACACTGGGTAGGCCCATCTATGCCCTGGGCCGCTGGATGGAACGGATCGCCGCCGGCGTCGAACTGCGCTATCGCGCCAAAGATGTCCCCAACTTGCGCCGCCGTCCTGTCTGGCTCACCAACATGGACCAGTGGCGCACCCGTCGCGCGACGGCTAAAAAGCCCGCCCCGCCACCGGCAGACCCCCTGCCCAAAAACATCCACGACAAAGATGCCACCGCCTAGCCGCGCGCCGGCACGCATCGCAATGGCACGTCGCGTTTCTACGGAGTCACCCGTCCATGTGGCAAACCCTAACCGACCTCCTCACCTATCTAGGCGTCATCATCGCCGGTATCTTGGTCTGGGCGGCGCTATCGCCCATCGAGACGATGGGCTGGTGGGCCGGCTGGTTCGGCGACACAATCCATGACGGCGGGATCAAACCGGGCAACGAAACCCCGCGCCTGCGCCCCAACCCGGATGCCTTTCTCCTTTTCATGTCCGGCGTCGGCAAAGCAACCGGTGAAACCCTCAGCTTCCGCGAACAAGAATTCCTGCGCCGCCTGGCGCGCGCCGTCCCTCGCTTGGTCATCGTGGACGACATCTTCCCCTACTCGGTCAACAACATGCCCTTGACGGGCCAACCGGTCTTTGCGCGGCTATGGCGGTGGGCGCTCCAACGCAAACTCAACGGCCCGCGATTGGCGGGCTATCTGATCAACCTGCGTAACATCTGGCAAGTACTCATCTCTGCCGACAAACGGTACGGCCCGGTCTACAACCAATCGCTCGCCGAGGTGCTGCTCCACAGCCTATTGCGCTATCGCTATGACCCCGACGCACGCAAACCCATCTTCATCATGGGTTACAGCGGCGCGGGCCAGTTCGCCGTCGGCTGCGCGCCTTACCTTAAAGAATGGCTACAAGCGCCGGTCTATGTCATTTCGCTGGGTGGTGTCTTTGCCAGCGACCCCGGACTCTTGGTCGCCGATCATGTCTATCACCTCATCGGCGACCGCGACCGCTCCCATCGTTACGGCCTGTTGGCGCCGGGGCGCTGGCCCTTTTCTGTCGCCTCCGATTGGAACCGCGCACGGCGCCAGGGCAAGGTGACCATCATCCGCATGGGTGACATGGACCACTCCGGGCGCGGCGGCTATCTCGATCACCAACGCTACTTGCCAGACGGACGCGCCTTTGTGGATAAAACTGTTGAAACCATCGCCCAAATTATCGCAACCCACACCGGTCACACGCCCGCCCCGCAACTCCAAGCGCCGGTGCACGTTGCCCAGGCGGCCTAATCGCGTCCATCCGCGCGGCGCAGACGTGCCAACAAGTCCGGCAATCCGGTCGCGATCACATGGGGCGGCTGCGCCGCCGCGGCAAACTCTTCCGCCGTCGTGACCCCGGTCGTCACCCCAACTGTGGGCATCCCTAAAGCGAGCGCGCCCACAATGTCCGTCTCATAGCGGTCGCCCACCATGAGCGTCGTCTCCGGTGTCGTCCCCAGGCGGTGCATGGCCTGCTCATACATTCCCGGATAGGGCTTGCCCACAAACTCCGGGCTACGCCCGCTTGCCGTCGCCAACAGCGCCACCAAACTGCCCGTGCCCGGGACCTGCCCGCGCTCTGTGGGCAAACTGGGGTCCGGGTT
The DNA here is from genome assembly GCA_937922105.1 of uncultured Litorilinea sp. Classification (GTDB taxonomy): domain Bacteria; phylum Chloroflexota; class Anaerolineae; order Caldilineales; family Caldilineaceae; genus QEUY01. Next base: position 949 of record CAKZVN010000367.1, on the reverse strand, counting down.
GGTCGCCACAAAGCGCGCATCGTTGCGGATCGCCAGCGTCAAATCCGTAAGAATCTGGTAGTTCAGGCTAAAGAAAATACTCGCCACCACCACCTCGGCGGCAAAGGGATCGGTGACAAACTGGAAGCCTTGCGCAGCCAGCGCGTTGCGTAACGACGCCTCGCCCATGACCAACACCTTGCTGGGCGGCGCGACCCGTTCCGCCAACCAGGCCGCGGTCGCCTCCGCGCTGCCCAAAATATGGGCCGGGTCCACGCGAATCTGCATCCCCGCCAGCTTTTGGCTAAAATCTGCCGACGTGCGGCTGGAGTTGTTGGTCACACACAACCATTTGCGCCCGCTCGCATCCAGATAATCCAACAATTCCTGGACACCAGGCAGCGCCTGATTGCCCACATACAACACCCCGTCCATATCCAACAACACGGCCCGCACGCGGCGCAACAGCGCCGCCTCTTCCTGTAGCTGCATCATGGCAACATCCTATTCATGGTTCGTATCGTTGCGTTGCGGTTGGGCATTGATTCGCATAAGCGTCTCCGGCCCCACAAAAAGGGACCGGCATGATACCGGTCCCTACTTTACCATAGTCCGCCGCAAACGCTGCGCGCCGGGCTATTCGCCGAGCACAATCTGCATGGCATATCCGGCAGGGGCAACCTCGCCGCACCAACCGGTGAAAGCGCACCAGCGCTCTTGCGTTCCGGTCCATGCCGTGCGCGTCCCGTCCACCAACCACGCGCCGCTGCTTGCCAGCGAGTCCCCCAGCCACGCTGCGCTCGACTGTGTCCCGGCAACCATCCCCTGCCAAGTCGTCGCCGCCCAGGCTGTATGCCACCCCGGCGCGCCCGCGAAGGTCGCCTTGCCCGCGGAATCCCACGCCAACCAGGGTGCGCGCGCCTCCGCCTCCAAACTCAGCGCGGTGGTCTCCGGCGCGACAAAAGGTACA
>CAKZVN010000366.1 GCA_937922105.1 uncultured Litorilinea sp. | reverse complement strand
CGCGTCACTTCAGCCCCGGTGCCTGCGGTGGTCGGCACTGCGACTACAGGCGCGGCAGGCACGCCCAGCGGCAAGCCACGGCCCACCACCTCCAAATAGTCTACCGGGTCGCCGTGGTTGGTGAGAAAGGCTGCCACTGCTTTGCCGGTGTCGAGCGTGCTACCCCCGCCGATGGCAACGATCACATCCGCGCGCGCACCTTTGGCGCGCGCCACATGCTCCAAGATTTGCGCCACCGACGGCTCACCGGTGGTCGTCGCCTGTGTCGCAACCAGACCGGCGGCTTCCAGTGTCCCGGCTAACGCCGCGAGGGTGGGATGGCGACTCCCCAGGATCACATACGCGCGCGTTCCCAACGGTTGCACCAGAGCAGGCAAGCGCGCCGACGTTCCCGCGCCGAAAATAATCTGCTGCGCAGTGGCAAACTCAAACGGTTTGAGCATAGATTCTCCAGATACAGCGCCTTACCAGCCCTGGTCGTCCGGGTGGAGGTTGGTATACTTCACGCTTGTACGCGGGACAGCCATCATAGGAGCGACCGTATCACGCCAGAGGGCATAGTGGGCCGTCTCCTTGTGTTGCGCCGGGGCGTCGGCATTGCGATAGACCTCCACCAGTACAAAACGGGTGGGGTCGTCGGTCTGCTGCACGACATCGAACCGGGCGATGCCCGGCTCTTGCACGCTGGCGCGGGCGTTGGCGAGCGTCGCCGCGATGAAGGCATCAACCTGGTCCGGGAGCACTTGGACATGAACATGAACAATGAGCATGGGGCCTCCTGGATGAATGTGTCAAGGTGGTAAGCCCAGTTTACCGCAAAAGCCACAAAGCGACCAGGCAGTGACAAGCCCCTCGGTCGCCACACTTCCTGCGGCGGCTGCGCCTATGGGGTGCGCCCGGTGCCTCGGCAAGCAAAGATGGAGCCGGTGTCATTATTGACAGTCCGGCAACGCAGGGACATACTACCCCCATGCAGACGATTTGTCCCGGGTTCGACATGGCGCGCGCATGGGACCGCGCCAGCACTTGCTACTTGTCTTTGCGCGGGGAAGAGTGCAGCGCCATCGCGTATGGTGCCCTCGCGCCGGACGAAGCAGAATTGCGCCTGTTGGGCGATCTGCGCGGCGTGCGCGTGCTGGACGTGGGCTGTGGCGGCGGGCACAACGCCGTCGTCTGCGCCGCAGCCGGAGCAGAAGTCACTGCGTTAGACTTGAGCACACGCCAACTGGCAGCCGCGCGTGACTTGGCGGCGCGGCGAGGACAACAGGTTCGCTTCCTCCACGCCGACATCAGTCGTGCCGGGGATGTGATCGGTTCCGACTACAACCTGATCCTGGCGACCCAGGTCCTCGCCTATGTGGATGACTTATCTGCTGCCCTGGCGGTCTGCCATCGCGCGCTCGCAGCCGGTGGGCGTCTGGTCGCCAGCCTGGACCATCCCCTGCGCCACTGCTTTATGGATCTGGATGCCGGTGACCTAGCGAGTGTCCCCTTGCGAAGCTACTTCGACCATGCACCGTTGGTCTGGCACTTCGACGACGGCGCGCCGATGAAAGCGCGTGCTCTCCCCCTGGGCGAGTGGTTGGACGCATTTGCTCAAGCCGGTTTGCGCTTGCAGCGCCTCCTCGAGCCGGCGACACCGGCTGCGTTAGCCGACGAGCTTTGGCCCCACGACTCCGCGCTGGCGCCGTTACGCTTGATTCCTCACACGGTCATTTGCATCTTGGCAAAATGATTGTACCGCATCAACCCAGCATCACCACCAGACATTTGTCGAGAAGGGCGACGAGTAGCCATGACGGTTAGCGAAGAAACATTACGACGGTACGCCGAGTTGTTGATTCACTTCGGCGTGAACCTGCAACCGGGGCAATCTTTACGCATCGGGGCCGAATTAGAAAACGCACCACTGGTACGCCTTGCTGCCGAGGTTGCCTACAAAGCGGGTGCACCCTATGTGCACGTGGACTGGAACGACACGCCCTTACAATGGGCGCGGCTGGTTCATGCCAATCCGGAGACCTTGACCTACATCCCCCCCTACGAGATCACGCGGCATGAGCAGATGGTCGAGGAGGGCTGGGCGCGTCTAGCCATTGTGGGGCAGTCCCACCCTGACCTACTCAAGAGTGTGGACCCCGCAGCCATGCGTACCGTCGCCACGACGCGCGCACAACGCCTTCGCTTCTATACCGAAGCCATGATGGCAAACAAAATGCAATGGTGCGTGGCAGCCGCGCCCACCCAAGCCTGGGCTGCCCAGGTCTTCCCGGAGTTGCCCGCACACGAAGCGTTGGATCGGCTATGGGCGACGATATTACGCACCTGCCGGATGGACGTGCCCGACCCGCTGGCGGCATGGCAAACGCACGACGCCACGCTCAAGACCGTCGCCCGTTATCTGATGGCGCAAGAAGTACGCACGCTCCACTTCCTGGACGCGGCAACCGCTCCGGACAGCAAGCCCCTCACCGACCTCACCATCGGGCTAACCCAGCGCCCCAACTGGGTGACTGCGGCAGCTCAGCGCCCGGACGGCATCTCGTTTATGCCGAACATGCCCACCGAAGAGGTCTTCACCACCCCTGACAACCGTCTCGCCGAGGGCTATGCACGGCTCTCGCGCCCCGCCTTTCCCTTCCAGCGCGAGGTACGCAACGCCATCGTGCATTTCGCCGGCGGGGAAGTGGTTGACTTCGACGCAGAAGAGGGTCGCGACGTGCTAGAACAGTTCTTCGCCATGGACGGCACGCGACGGCTGGGTGAGGTTGCGCTGGTGGAGACAGACTCCCCGGTTGGACAAGCCGGGGTCGTCTTCCACGAAATTCTCTTCGACGAGAACGCCGCGTGTCATATCGCCTTCGGCGAGGCCTACCCGGAGGGGGTGGTGGGCGGCTCCGACCTATCCGCCGACGAACTGCGCGCCCTGGGCGTCAATAAGTCCGACGCGCATCTTGACGTGATGATCGGCACGCCCACCTTACGGCTGACCGGGATCACCGCCGGCGGGCGAGAAGTACCCATCATGGAACAGGGCAAGTTTGTCCCGGCGGTCATGGGAGGCTAGGGTGATGGGGATTGACATCTCGGTATTGCCTAATGTGGAAGTCACCATGGTACGCGCCACGTTGCTGGATATCCCCATCTATCCACTGCCGCCGGGTTATCGCGCCCGCATGTACCGCGAGGGTGACGCAGAGACCTGGACTGCCATCCAACTGGCTGCGGAGCCGTTCATCAAAGTCACGCCGGAGCTATTCTGGAGTCAATATGGCGACGCGCTGGACGCCTTGCCGGATCGCATGTTCTTCATCGAGACTGACGCAGGCGAACCTGCGGCGTCCATCTCGGCCTGGTGGGAACGCGACCGCAACAACCCTGATGACCGCGGGCGCATTCACTGGGTCGTGGTGCATCCCGCTCATCAGCGTCGCGGGCTGACCAAGCCCATGATGACCCTCGCCATGCAACGGCTGGCACGTAGCCATCGGGCTGCTATGTTGGGCACACACGCCGTGCGCCCCTATGCCATCAAGGTCTACTTGGATTTCGGCTTTCTCCCCGACGAAGCAGAGATGCGCGCCAAGCCGGAAGTGGCGGAGGCCTGGCACTTGCTCGCAACCCAACTCCCGCATCCCGAACTGGGCCGCTGGCTCAGGACACGCTGACTCGGTTGCACAAGGGGCACACGACCACCATGATCAATAATCCGCTGGAGCCGTTCCTAACCAGCCAGGGCTATGTTGTCCTGGACGGCGGGCTGGCGACCGAGTTAGAGCGTCGCGGCGCCGATCTGCGCGACCCACTGTGGTCGGCTCGGCTATTGCTGGAGGACCCGGAGCTAATCTACCAGGTCCATCTGGATTACTACGCCGCAGGCGCGGACGTAGCGACCTCGGCCTCTTATCAAGCCGGCTTTGCAGAGCTGGCGCGTCGCGGGCTGAATGCCCACCAAGCTGCGCAGGTCATGCGGCTGAGCGTAGAACTAGCCTGCCGGGCGCGCGACGACTTCTGGGCCGCGCCGGAGAATCGCCGCGGGCGGCGGCGTCCATTGGTGGCAGCCTCTGTCGGTCCCTACGGCGCGGTGCTCGCCAATGGCGCAGAGTATACCGGCGACTATGGGTTAGACATGCGCGGGTTGGTGGACTTCCACGCGCCCCGGTTGCGCGTGCTGGCAGAGAGCGGGGCCGACCTGCTCGCCTGCGAGACGATCCCCACGCTGGTAGAAGCCGAGGCGCTGCTCGTCGCGCTGGAGACGGTTTGCCCCGCCATGCCGGTCTGGATGAGTTTCACATGCCGGGATGGCGTGCATCTTTGGCATGGAGAGACATTGGCCCAGGCTGTTACGACGGCTGCCGCCTCGCCCCAGGTGGTAGCCGTCGGCATCAACTGCACAGCCCCACGCTGGGTAGAGAGCTTGCTGGCAGCAGCGCGCGGTGTTACCGGCAAACCCCTCGTGGTCTATCCCAACTCAGGCGAAAGCTGGGACGCTGCCGCGCGTACCTGGATCGCCTGCGGCACAACCGACTTCGGGCGCGCTGCCCTAGCGTGGTGGGACGCAGGCGCGCGTCTCATCGGCGGCTGTTGCCGCACCACGCCCGACGATATCCGCGCCGTGCGTGCTGCTTTATCCACGCTACAGCGTCCTGCCGGATGATCTCTGCCACAGGCTGATAGCCGGCATCGTCCCGGCTTAACGGACGGCACGCATGCGGTGGAGATAAAGGGCAAGCACAAGCAGCGGCGGGACCATCAGATAGTTGAGAGCCAGCGCGATCCGCAAGCCCCATAACTCGGCGAAGAATCCGGTCCACAGGGGTGGGATGGTCGCGCCGATGGACATAGCGACGCTCAATGTACCGCTGAATGTGCCCGTCTGTTGCGGATAGGCGCGCGCGCCGA
>CAKZVN010000365.1 GCA_937922105.1 uncultured Litorilinea sp. | reverse complement strand
CCGGGCGCTTGATCGAAGCCGCGGGCCTCAAGGGCGCGCACATAGGCGGCGTGGCGGTCAGCACGCAACACGCCAATTTCATCGTCAATCCCGGCGGGGTGGGCAGCGCCACGGCAAGCGATGTCTTGCAGTTGGTGGCTCACGTCCGCCGCACGGTGGCGGAGCGCACCGGCGTCCTCTTGACCACCGAGATTCAGCTGGTAGGAGAGTGGAGTGTGAGTGAGCAAGCCTTGATCGGATGGGCGGCATGAGCGGCAGCAACGGCAACCACCCCAGCAGCAGCCGACCGCGACGCGGGGTGCGCGTGGGGGTCGTCTTCGGCGGGCGCAGCAGCGAACACGAAGTCTCGCTGGCAAGCGCCGCCAATGTCATGGATGCACTGGACCGCGCCGGCTACACCGTGATCCCCATCGGCATCACGCCCAGCGGACGCTGGCTCACCCAGGGCGATCCCATGCGCCTCTTGAGCGACCAAGCCCGGCAGCGCGAATCCATCGCGCCGTCCGTCTCCCGGCCTATGCCGGGCGCGTCCGATGAGCCGTCCGGCAGCGCCGAGAACTGGGCGCTCTTGCCCAGCACCACGCGCACCCCCCAACTCGCCGAGATTGATGTGATCTTCCCTGTCCTCCACGGTCCCTATGGCGAAGACGGCACAATCCAGGGCCTGCTGGAGATGGCGAACATTCCCTATGTGGGGTGTGGGGTGGCAGCCAGCGCAGCGGCGATGGACAAGGCGCTGGCGAAACAACTCTTTGCCGCCGCGGGCCTGCCCCAAACGCGCCACTTGGTGATCCAGCGCAGCGCCTGGGAGCGCGAGCGCGACGCCGTCATCGCCCACGTGGAGGAGCAGCTGCGCTACCCGCTCTTTGCCAAACCCGCCAACCTGGGCAGCAGTGTGGGCATCAACCGCGCGCGCGACCGCAGCGAGTTGGCCTTTGCGCTGGACGACGCCGCGCAATATGACCGCAAGCTAATCGTCGAGGAAGCCGTGACCAAGGCGCGGGAATTGGAAGTCAGCGTGTTGGGCAACGACCACCCCATCGCCAGCGTGCCCGGCGAGATCATCCCTAGCCGCGACTTCTACGATTACGCGGCCAAATACCTGGACAACGCCAGCGGGCTGATCATCCCGGCCCAACTGGAGGACGACCAAGTCGCCGCGCTCCAGTCCATGGCCCTCGCGGCCTATGCTGCGATTGACGGCAGCGGCCTAGCACGGGTGGACTTTCTCATGGACGGCACAACCGGCAAGATTTATGTCAATGAAATCAATACCATGCCCGGCTTCACACGCATCAGCATGTACCCGAAGCTGTGGGAAGCCTGTGGTCTGAGCTATCCTGACTTGGTGGATCGGTTGGTGCAATTGGCCTTCGAGCGCCACGCCGACCGCCGCCGCAATCGCACGACGCGCTGAGAACGCCCATGAGTCCGGATACCGGCAGGTCACTCAACCGCAAATCCACGCGACGCGCCACCCGCCGCCGCGCCATGACCCGCCGCATGCGCCGCTTCGAGGGTGTATTGGCCCAGTTGCCCAGCGTGCAATGGGATTGGCGCGCCGCGCTGCAAGGCGTCCAAGCGCCAGAGTTGGTCCTGCCCACGCCCTGGGCCTGGAGCAAACTGCTCAGCAGCCTGCTCTTGATCGCGGCCCTCAGCGGTCTCGTCTTAATTCACTGGGAAGACCGCTGGTATCTCTACAACGACCAGATCACGCTACACCCGCCGGCGCGGTTGAACCCGGCGGAAATTCTGGCGACCGCTGCCGTAGACGGCTGGAACATCTTCTGGATCGAACCGGAGCAAGTGCGCGCCCGTCTGTTGGACCACCGCTGGATCGCCGATGCCCAGGTCGAGATCGCACTCCCCGCCGCCATGCACATGCGCGTCGTAGAGCGGGAGCCTGTTGCGCTGTGGGTCACCACTGCCGGCGCCTACTGGCTCGCCGAGGACGGGACGACGCTCCCGGTTGCGCCGGGTGAGGAGATCCACCAAAGCGGATTGCCGCAAATCGTTGACCTGCTGGGCGAAGCGGCGTCGCCTTTCGGCGACCCGACCGCGCTCACATTGGAGCCGCAAATCTTGCAGACCGCATTGGCCCTGGTCGAAGCCCTGCCCGAGTTAAACGGACAGATTCGCTATAATCGAGGCATCGGCCTCAATTTCCCCTTGCAAACTCCGGCGGTCTGGGTCTATTGGGGAGACGGACAAGCCATGGAGGCCAAGTTGGAAAATCTGGCAGCCTCGCGCAAACTCTTGCAACAGGGTGAGACGACCGCGCAAATTCTCGACGTGCGCTTTGCCACGCGCCCGTATATTCGCTGAAGAATCGCCGCCGGACCGGTGACGCGCAGGACGGCAACTGCGCCGCAAACCGGCAGTGTTCACGTAGGATAGCAAGCGACATGGAAGAATTCATCTCTGCCATTGATATCGGCACCACCAAAATTTGCGCGCTGGTCGCCGCGGTCACCCACGACAGCCTGGGCAATCTGACGCTGCGCATCTTGGGCGAAGGCCAATCCGCCAGCCGGGGCATCCGCCGCGGCGTTGTCGTCAATGTCAGCGAGGCGATTGCCGCCATCGGTGAGGCCGTCGAAAAGGCCGAAAGCGACGCCGGTCGCGCCCTGACCAGTGCCTATGTGGGCGTCGCGGGCAGCCACATCAGCACGCTCAACAGCAAGGGCGTCAGCCCCGTCGACGCGCGCCATGGCGTCACCAACCAGGACATGCAGCGCGCGCTAGAAGGCGCGCGCGCGGTCGCTCTGCCCCAAAACACCGAAGTCATCCACACCATCGCGCGCGAATGGGTGGTGGACGGTCAGCCCCACATCCAGCATCCGTTGGGCATGAGCGCCTACCGCCTGGAAGTGGACGCGCACATCGTCACCGGCAGCACCACCGCCATCAACAACATCACCCAGTGCGTGCGCGCCCACGACATCGAAATTGACGAATTGGTGCTGGAGCCGTTAGCCGCCAACGAAGCGGTCTTGCGCCCCGAAGAGCGGCGCATGGGCGTTGCGGTGGTGGACATCGGCGGCGGCACCACCGACCTGGCAATCTTCCTGGACGACGGTCTCTGCCATACGCGTGTATTGGACGTGGGCGGCAACCACTTTTCCCACGACATCGCGGTGGGTCTCCATGCGCCCGAAGAGACCGCCGAAGAGCTAAAGCTGCGCTACGGTAGCGTCTTGCCCGAACGTGTGCCCGAAGACGACCGCGTGTGGGCCGCGGTCTTCGGTGAAAAGGCAGAGCGCAGCTTCAGCCGCCACTTTATCTGCCAAATCCTGGCGCACCGCGCCAGCGAGACCTTTGAAATCATCCAAGACCAGTTGCAAGAGAGCGGCTACTATGAGCGCCTCTCCGCCGGGGTCGTCTTGACCGGCGGGTGCAGCCTCTTGCCGGGGATGACCGAGCTAGGGCGCAGCATCCTGGGCATGCCGGTGCGCATTGGCGCGCCCAGCAACCGGCTGCCCATCACCGGTCTCAGCCGCCACCTGCAAAGCCCAGCCTACTCCACCAGCATCGGCTTACTGCTGTGGGGGCTGCACGAGGATGCGCGCAAGATTCGTCGCGAGACGCCCAAACATCGCGGCGGCGCCGAGTGGATGGGGCGGGCCATGCGGGCGCTAAAAAACTTGTTGCCAGGATAGGCGGAATACAAGTATAATGTCGGTATTTATTTCGGTCTTTGTTGCCACGGGCAATCCACAGTCACGCTTCCCGGTCATTCATCATCCCTTCCTAACTGTGGGGCGCCGTTCGTTCGGTCAGAGGAGGGTAGGTCGTTTATGGACTCGTTCATCCAGGGCGCGGACAAGTCGTCAGACAAGGAGCAGAAGATGGCGCGTGCGAACACGCAACCCCAGTTCGTGGAGAATTTCGCCAAGATCAAGGTAGTCGGCGTGGGGGGCGGCGGTCAAAATGCCGTCAACCGCATGATCGAGGAGGGCATCCAGGGCGTCGAGTTTATTGCCGTCAACACCGACGCGCAGGCGCTCATGCTCTCCAACGCGCCCATCCGCGTGCGGATCGGCGACAAACTGACCAAGGGGCTTGGCTCCGGCGGCAATCCGGAGATCGGGCAACGCGCCGCGGACGAGAGCCGGGAAGAACTCAAGGAAATCCTTGCCGGCGCGGACATGATCTTCGTCACCGCGGGCATGGGCGGCGGCACCGGCTCCGGCGCTTCGCCCATCATCGCCGGGCTAGCGCGCGAGTTGGGCGCGCTCACCATCGGCGTCGTCACCAAGCCCTTCTCCTTCGAGGGCGCGCAACGTCGCCGCTCCGCAGAAAGCTCGCTGGACTTGCTCAAGAAAAACGTAGACACGCTCATCGCCATCCCCAACGACCGCCTGCTGCAACTGGTGGACAAGAAAGTCACCATGCCCCAGGCCTTCCGCACCGCCGATGACGTGCTGCGCCAGGGCATCCAGGGCATCAGCGAGTTGATCACCGTGCCCGGTCTCATCAACGTGGACTTTGCGGACGTGCGCTCGGTTATGTTGGAAGGCGGCGCCGCGCTCATGGCGATCGGCGTGGGCAGCGGCGAAAACCGCGCCAAGGACGCCGTGCAAAAGGCCATCCACAGTTCCTTGCTGGACATCTCTATTGACGGCGCGCGCTCCATCCTGATCAACGTCAAGGGCGGCAACGACATGGGGCTGTTGGAAGTCAGCGAAGCCGCCGAGATCATCCGCGGCAGCGCCCACCCGGAGTGCAACATCATCTTCGGCGCGGTCATTGACTCCAACATGAAAGACGAAATCCAGTTGACGGTCATCGCCACCGGCTTCGACCGCCAAGATCCGGTGGAACCGGCGCAATACACACGCCCAGGCTACGATCACCGTGCGCCGCACCAACGCCCGGATGCTCGGCCCGTGCCCTCGACCAACAGCGACTACAAAGTCCGCACCTTCGAGGTGGACGACCTAGACATCCCCTCTTTCCTACGCCGCGCGCGCGGCAACGGGCGCTAGCGCACACGGGCCCTCGGACGGCCCCAGGTGGACAACCGAGATTTTTCGCACTTCGCCGGCGGGCACACACCAACTCTGTGCGCCCGCCGGCTCTTTTCCCGCCAACATCAAAATTCCGCGTATCCCTATGCCACTGCCGATCACGAGTCGGCAGAACACGCGTTTCGTATTTGCGGCCCACGCGATCCTGTGCTACACTGTGCTACGACAGTCGCCCATATGTAGTGTTCATAACTTGCGCCGACACAACATCTAGGATATACTCCTGCCATGCGCTGCCCACACTGCGGCAATACCCAACATAAGGTCATTGACACGCGGGATGCCGCCGACGGAATCCGCCGCCGGCGCCGCTGCGACGAGTGCGGACAGCGCTTCACAACCTATGAACATGTCGCGGCTAGCCTGCTGGTGGTCAAAAGTGACGGGCGCCGCGAACCGTTCGACCGCCAAAAGCTGCTCTCCGGCATCCAATTGGCCGCGACCAAGCGCCCGGTCAGCAGCGACGCCATCGAGCACATCGTCGTACAGATCGAAGAAGCGCTCCACAGCCTGGGTCGCGCCGAGGTCAAAAGCGAAATGATCGGCAACCTGGTGCTGGACCATTTGGCCCAACTCGATCAAGTGGCCTATGTGCGCTTTGCCAGCGTCTATCTCAACATCAAAGACCTAGCCGATCTGCGCGCCGAGATTGACCGCGTCATGGGGCGCTGATCCCAACCACATCGCTGTGCCGGTTCTATCGGCACACAACCCAAAGCAGGCGGCCTTGTCCGGCCTGCTCATTCTTTCCCTCGCCCGGGGCGTCCCTGCGGCGGGGTCTCAATGACCGCCGACCTAGCGCGCCGGCACAACAACCGACAAGCGAGCCACAACCGCATCCCCGCGCTGTGCAACGATGCACAGCCCTGCGTGGATCGTTTTTATTCGTTCGCCCTATGCGTTTGCTCAGGAGGAATTTCATGCCCGCAGCAACCAGCTTGCCCACTGCCGTCGCCGTCCACGCCAACGGACACGCCAATAGTCACGGCGCCTCGACCGTCATCGAAAACGAGGCGGGCAAGCGTATCGCGCTCACGCCCCCCGCCTACGTGGACGAAAGCCGCATCACCCTATCCGACAACGCGCGCAAAGTGTTGGAGCGCCGCTATTTGCGCCGCGACCTGGACGGCAGCTTGTTAGAAACGCCCGGCGGCATGTTCTACCGCGTCGCCTACCACGTCGCGCAGGTGGAAGCCCAACATGGCGACGACCCGGAGAGCGCCACGCGCACTTTCTATGACCTGCTCTCCCAGTATCGCTTCTTCCCCAACAGCCCCACCTTCACCGGCGCGGGCACACCGCTGGGCCAGTTAGCAGCCTGTTTCGTATTGCCCATCGAAGACGACATGGGCAAGCGCAGCGACGGCATCTTCAGCACCCTGCGCGTCGCCGCGCTGATCCAGCAGACAGGCGGCGGCAACGGCTTCTCCTTCAGCCGGCTGCGCCCCAAAAACGACGTCGTCCACACCTCCGCGGGCCGCGCTACCGGACCTGTCGGCTTCCTGCGCGTCTATGACCAAGCCTTCGGCGAGATCGCGCAGGGCGGGTCTAGGCGCGGCGCCAACATGGGGGTGCTGCGCGTCGATCATCCCGACATCGAAGAGTTCATCGAGTGCAAGGCCAAAGAGGGGGCCATTCCCAATTTTAACATCTCCGTTGCCATCACCGACGCCTTCATGCAAGCCGTCAAGGACGACACCGACTTTCCCCTCATCAACCCGCGCAACAAAGCAGTCTGGAAGACCGTGCGCGCTCGCGACCTCTTCGCCAAGATCATCAAATACGCGCACCACAACGGCGAACCCGGCGCGCTCTTCATTGACGCCGCCAACCGCTCCAACCCCGTCCCCCATCTCTATGCGCTGGAAGCCACCAACCCCTGCGTCACCGGCGACACGCTGCTCTACACCGGCGACGGTCTACGCACCGCCGCGCAACTCCACGCCGATCAGTCGCGACCCGGCATTGTCCTAGACGGGCGCTTCGGTCATGAGACGCTCAGTCCGGTGGCATCCCCGGTCTTCTACACCGGAGACAAGCCCGTTTTCCTGTTGGAAACCGACGAAGGCTTCCAACTGAAAGCCACCGCCAACCACCAGATCATGACCAGCCGGGGCTGGGTCGCGCTGGGGGAATTAGAGCCGGGGATGAAGCTCCACCTCCTCAACCGCAAAGGCGGCTTCGGTCGCGGCGGTAGTCTGGAACTGGGGCGCACCCTGGGTTGGCTGTTTGGCGACGGCACCCTCAACACTGCCGAGGGCGCAGGCCTACTGTTCTTTGGTGCCGAACAAGACTTGGCCCCACAATTCGCGGCGTATGTGAACGCGATTGTAGACCCCGCGCACCACGCCAATCCCTATGCCCCCACACGCAGCTACCCGGTGGGCGTGTCCACAGTCCCCGCTCGCGCCGAGACGCGCGTTGTCTCTACTCGCCTGCGCCAAACCCTAGCCGACCTGGGTGTCACCGACAAGACGCGCGTCCCCGCTGCCGTCCTCACCGGCAGCGAAGCCATGCAACAGGGTTTTCTACAGGGTCTGTTCACCGCCGACGGGACCGTACTGGACAACACCGCAAAGGGCGTCAGTGTGCGCCTCTGGTCGGTCAACGCCGATCTGTTGCGCGATGTACAATGCCTTTTGCTCAACTTCGGTATCGTCGCCAAGCTCTACCACAACCGCCAACCGGCGCGCGTCAAGACCATGCCCAATGGTCACGGCGGTCTGGCAGACTACGCCACCCAAGCCGGTCATGAGTTGGTCATCTCCAAGCAAAACCTGCTGCGCTTCCGCCAGGAAATCGGCTTCCTGCATGCGACCAAAGCGCGCAAGCTGGACGCAGCATTGGCGAGCTATGGCCCGCGCGGTCCCTACGCCGAGACCTTCACCGCCACCGTCAAACGCATCACCCCGCTAGGCGTGCAGCCCGTCTATGACCTGACCGAGCCGCTCACCCACTCGTTTGTCGCCAATGGCATCGTCGTCCATAACTGTGGCGAACAATGGCTTGGCCCCTATGAAAATTGCTGCTTGGGGTCCATCAACCTGAGCAACCATGTCACCACCACAGCCGACGGCACGCCCGTAGTGGACTGGGATTTGTTGCGCCGTTCGGTGGAAGAAAGCACCCACTTCCTGGACAACGTGGTCAGCGCCAACACCTACGTCCCGGCTGTGCCCGAAGTCGCCGAAGCCGCCTACCGCGCCCGCCGCATCGGGCTGGGCATCATGGGCCTGGGCGACATGATGTACAAGCTGGGCATTCGCTACGGCTCGGAGGAAGGCCAAGAGTTCGCCGCGCAGATCATGGAATTCGTGCGCTAT
>CAKZVN010000364.1 GCA_937922105.1 uncultured Litorilinea sp. | reverse complement strand
ACTTCACCGCGCTGGCTGAGCGCGCCGATGCCCAATGCGCTCAGAATGCCGAAGATGAGCGCGCCCACAGCCAGGGGCCAACCCAACAAATAAGCCAGCACCACGCCGGGCAAAATGGTGTGCGCCAGCGCATCGCCGAAGAAGGCCATTCCCTGCAGGATGACGTAGGTTCCCAATACCGAGCAGATGACGCCCACCATCACCGAGGCCAAGAGGCCCCGCCACATGAAGCCGTAACTCAACGGCTCGATCAGCCAGTCCAGCATGGTATGGCTCCGGGAGTATTGTGCGAGGGGCGCAGGCGCGCGCTCGACACCGAGCAACTGCGCTACCGGCGGTTCACCGCCGCCACAGCAGGAATCGGTGACTGCAATATCCCCGTGTGCCGTGTGGATGATGTGCAACTGGCCCCCGTAGGCGCGGCGCAGATTCTCCGGGGTGAGGACCTGCTCCGGCGCGCCGTAGGCAATGACGCGACGGTTGAGGAGCAACATGCGGTGAAACTGTGCCGCGGCCTGGTTAAGATCGTGGGTGGCAATGAGCAGCGTGATGCCGTTGCGGCGCAGGTTGTCTAAAATTGCCAGGATCGCTTCTTGGCTGGGCGTGTCCAGCCCGGAAAGCGGTTCGTCCAAGAGCAACAATTCGGCTTCTTGGGCGAGGGCGCGCGCCAGGAAGACCCGCTGTTGTTGCCCGCCGGAAAGCTCGCCGATCTGGCGCGTGGCAAAGTCCGCCATGCCAACCTGAGCCAGCGCGGCTTCCACCGCGGCCCAGTCGTTGCGTCCGGGCCGTCGCAACAGGCCGATGCGCCCGACGCGGCCCATCATGACCACATCGCGCACATTGACGGGAAACCGCCAGTCAATGCGGTTGCGTTGCGGCACATAGCCCACACAGATGTGACCGTGCGGCCCGCTGCCATAGATGCGC
The DNA here is from genome assembly GCA_937922105.1 of uncultured Litorilinea sp. GTDB lineage: Bacteria > Chloroflexota > Anaerolineae > Caldilineales > Caldilineaceae > QEUY01. The sequence goes on along the minus strand of CAKZVN010000364.1, from coordinate 7,708 downwards.
ACGCTGCCACGCGTAGGGCGCAGGATGCCGGTGATGACGTTGAACAAGGTGCTTTTGCCCGCGCCGTTGGGGCCGACTACCGCCACCTGCTCCCCGCGCTCGACGCGCAGGGAGACCTCCTCCAGCGCGGGCGTGTTGTCGTAGCGCACGGACACGCCGGTCAATTCCAACGTGGGCGTGCCGGGCATGTGGGGTGTTGCTTGGGTAAAGAGACCGGGCATACGTGTGTTTCCTCTCTGCACGGCAGCGACCGGTCACCATGTGCCGCGGACGACGCGCCGGATGGCAACTGCCGTGTCGCTAGGATTGTACCACAGACGCCGGCAAACCAAGTGATGGTGAGACCTGTTCTCACTTATCGTCGCAAACCTACGACAGGCGCACACCGTCGCGCGACAAATGTCCGTTACGCGCGTCCGCGGTCCCCCATATACTGTAGAAATATATTGCAATAAATCACCGCGCCGGAAGACGCAGATACCGGGGAGCATCCGGCCCAACCTGCCAAGACATCGAGGAATGCAATGAAGACCATCTGGATCGGCTGTGGTCAGATCACCTGGCCCAGGGAGATGGACGAGCGACAAATCTTGACCGAGATCGCCGCGGCGGGCTATGACGGCGCGCCTGCCGTCCCGCGCCCCGGCTATGGGATTGCCGAGACATTGGTGCTTTATGCCGAAGTCGGGTTGCGGCCCGCGCCCGGCTATCTAGGCGCCGAGTTTTGGCGCGCCGACCAGGCCGATGCCATCGTCGCACGCGCCGGTGCGATGGCTGCGTTTGCCGCGGGGGTGGGCTGCACCGAGTTGGTGGTCGCTGCCCAGGGCTTTCACAGCTATACGACCGCGCGCGGCTTGACGCGCAGCCAGGTCGCCGGGCATGTGCACCCCGACGATGCCATGAGCGACGCCGAATATCGCCAATTTGCCCAGACGCTCAATCGTGTCGGCGCGGCGACTTTGGAACATGGCGTCGCAGCCTGTTTCCACAACCACGTGGGCAGCGTCATCGAGACTCGCGCCGAGATTGACCGCCTGTGGGCATTGATTGACCCGGCGCTGGTCTTTATGGGGCCGGATACGGGACATCTGGCTTGGGGGGGCGTGGATGTCGTGCACTTCTTCCGCGAGTATGCTGCGTCCATTCGCACGCTTCACATGAAGGACATTGATCCACAAGTCTTGGCTGAGGGGCGCGAGAAGCAGTGGGACTACGCCACCTTCAGCGCCAACGGCATCTTCACCGAGTTGGGACAGGGCTTTGTGGATTTTCCTGCGCTCTTCCGGATTCTGGACGCCGCGGGGTATGGCGGCTGGCTGACGGTGGAGACGGACGTGACACGCCAGCCCTCGCCCTTGATCAGCGCGCAGATCAGTCGCGCCTATCTGCGCGGGCTGGGTTTCTGAGAGGACCGACACGGCCTATCCTGGCGTTTTGCTGTTGGTTTTGGCGCGCAAGCCTGGGTTTCTGTCAAAAACGCACAGGTGAAAGAACGGGAGATGCAAAGAACCCGCCTCACGGCGGGTTCTTTGCAGACAAGACAGACAGTTTGGTATGGAGGGAGGTAGATAGCTGATGAAAGGGCAGCAGCACTGCGATGATGCCGCCGATGTGACTGCTCTGCCGCTGCCTGTGATGGTAGAATAGCATAGGATCACGCACTTGATCCTGTCAATTATCTGTCAATTCTGTTGCATCCTTCCACATCCACCGCCCCCTTTCGAACCCGTGTATGCGCTTTGCTATCTTCTCCGATTTGCACGACCATCTAAGCGGGTTGCTGGCTGTCGAGCGTGACGCGCAGCGCCGTCAAGCCGATCGCCTGCTCTTTTTGGGCGATGCCGGTCATGCTCCCGCGGTCTTCGACGCGCTGCGTAGCCGTGGCGTCACCTGTCTATTCGGCAACTGGGAAGTGAGCGGCATGGCGCGCCTGCCCGCGACGCTGCGCGCGTGGGTCGCGACTTGGCCTGCCACGTTGCGCCTGGGCGATGTGCTCTGCTGTCATGCCACACCGGACTCGCTTGCTGGCGTCGCGACGACCACCGACGCAGCCGCGCAGCGAGAGCGCGGCTTGAGTTGGCACGCGCTGTTTCCGCGCCTGCACACCCAAGTGGAGGCGCGTATACACGCCTGGGCTGCCCTGGACGCAAGCGGGCTGGTGGCTGCCTTTCATGGGCATACGCACATCCAACAGGTCTGGCGCTATCCTCCTGCACGCGGGCATAGTTTTGTAGGTCCCACGGAGTTTGCGCTGCCGCCGCGGGGTGAGCCGGGTGTGGGCGAGCCGCAGCTGCGCTACTTGATCGGCGTAGGCAGCGCAGGCGCACCCCAGGACGGCCCGGCTTTGCGCTATGCCCTTTATGATGAGGATACCCGCGTGGTCACATTGGTGGCGGTGGCGCCGCGCGCGTCTTGAGCGCGCCTTGTTCGCTATTGGTAGCCGGTGCTGGCGCGTGGGATGTAATCGTGCAGCTTGATATAGCCGGGCGGCGGCTGCAAGATGAAATACTCCGGCGTGGTCAACCCCTGGTGCGCGCGTCGGAACTCGAAGAAATTCCACGTGATGCGGCTCAGGGTCTTCATGGTGGTATTGCTCGTGCCCCAATCCATCCAGCCGCGACGGAAGAGAAAGACACTCATGACATACGGCCCGGTCGGCCCCCAGACTAGCGCTACGTCGCTGTGGCTTTCATAGGCGAAGCCGTGTTTGTGGACGATCCAGGTGCTGTCGGGGCGGGGCAACCCTCCCCAGACCATCTCTTGAAACTCGTCGTGGCTGAGGTAAAAGAGGATGGTGTGGCATTCGTCGGGGGTGATGCGGTCGGGCATGAGTTCCAACAAAAGGCCGCGCCCCTGGCTGCACTCGTAGATCGCAGCCAACATGCGCCCGATCTCGGCAGGGGTGGTTTGGAGGTTGCTGTCCGGGTTGGTCTGCCAGTCGGTGCGTTGGTTGCCGGGTGTGGGAATTTGGGGACGCTGGACGCGCGCGTCGTAGCCGGTCTGCATGTAGGTGCTTTGCATCCCCAGTTCGCGCATGAACGCGGTGAAGCGCGCCGCGCCGGTTTCGCTGCTGCCGTCGCCCAAATACGCCAGCAACTGGTTGGCCGCGTAGTTGTTGCTTTCGCCCAGGGCATAGTCAATCCATTGACCGACCAACTGGGCCTGTGCGTCGCCGGCGGCAATGCCGTTGGGCAAGCGCGCCATGATGGCTGTGACGATACCGATCTTCAGTGTGGACATGCCGGAAAAGGAGACATCGGCGTCTACTGCAGCGCTCTCCCCGGTCATGAGGTCGTGGACATAGACCGCGCCGAAGCCGGGGAAGTTCATCAGGTAGGCGTCCAATTCGCGCGCCAGGTCGTCCAGGGTGGGCAACGGCGCGTCTGTTTCAATGAGCGGCAGGCGCGCCAGACGTTTGTCCGGGCTGGTGAAGGCCGCGGCGATCACCGGGATGGCGGCTTCCACGTCCAGCGTCTGTCCTGGGCGACCGGGCAGCCAGTTCCAGTCGCGTTGATAGGCGCCCACATAGCCCGCGGGTAAGCCGGTCGTTACCAAGCCGCCGTCGGACCAGCGCGTCGCGGGCGGCAAGAGGCGCGGCGGTGCGGGCGGGTGGTTATGTGTCGCTGCGACTTCGTCCAGCCAGGCCCGCAGTTTGTCGCCGTTGAGCATGAAACGCACGGGCACGTCCCGCCGCTGTTGCGTGAAGCCCAACGCCTCGCGCACGGCAATGTCCAGGAAGGCGGTTCCCTCCAGATATTGCCCCGCCTCCGCGATCATCTGGTCCACATCCACTTGGAAGTCCACATCTTCGGGCCGTAAGACGAGCCGCTTGTCGTCGAAGCGCACGTCAATCGGGCGGTGGTAGACTTCCTCCAAGTGCAGGCGAATTTCGTCGCGCGCCTTAAGGTCGCTCAGCGCCAACCCGCCCAGGTAGACGCCGGGAGGAATGGGCGCGGCTGCGACCTTGTAGCGCGTATAGAGGGGAAAGAGCGCCAACCCGGCGCACAGGATCAAAATAAAGCGCGCAAAGCGTAACACCGTCTACTCCCACCGCAGCGCCGCCGCTCGGCAATGCTGTCACCCGGAGCGTCGCGAAGAGTCCCCTGGTTGCACTCGAGGCGGGCAACTGCATTCCGCATGAGGCGCGCAACCCGACTTCGGTGGCGCGACAAAGCTACTCCCACTCGATGGTGGCGGGCGGCTTGCTACTAATATCATAAACGACGCGGTTGACGCCGTCCACCTCGTTGACGATGCGGTTGCTGACGCGCGCCAAGAGGTCATAGGGCAGCCGCGCCCAGTCCGCGGTCATGAAATCGTCGGTCGTGACCGCGCGCAGCGCGATCACGTCGGCGTAGGTGCGCCCGTCGCCCATGACGCCCACGCTGCGCACGGGCAGGAGCACGGCAAAGACTTGGCTGGTGGTGCGATAAAACCCGCCCGCGCGCAGCTCTTCCAGGAAGATAGCGTCGGCATGGCGCAGCGTCTCCAGCCGCGTCCACGTGACTTCGCCCAGGATGCGAATGGCGAGACCAGGGCCGGGAAAGGGGTGGCGCCAGACGATCTCCTCCGGCAAGCCCAGCGCCGCGCCCACCCCGCGCACTTCGTCCTTAAAGAGCATGCGCAACGGCTCGATCAGGCGAAAGGTCATGTCCTTGGGCAAGCCGCCCACATTGTGGTGGGTCTTGATGGTGCGCGCGTGGCGCGTATCGTCGTTGCTCGCCGACTCGATCACGTCCGGGTAGAGCGTGCCCTGGGCCAAGAACGCGGCCGACTCGGTGCCCCACTCGGCAGCCAGCCGTGCAGCTTCGCTCTCGAAGACACGGATGAAGCGCGCGCCGATGCGTTTGCGTTTCTCTTCCGGGTCGGTGACGCCCGCCAAGTCGGCGAGAAATTCCTCTTTGGCATCCACCGCGACCAGGCGCATGCCCTGATGGCGGCGGAAGGTGTCAATCACTTGGCTGGCTTCGTCTTTGCGCAGGAGGCCGTGGTCCACAAAGACGCAGGTCAAGCGATCACCGATGGCGCGATGGACCAATGTTGCCGCGACCGCGCTGTCCACGCCGCCGCTCAGCCCACAGATCACATGCCCTTCCTCGCCCACCTGCGCGCGGATGCGCTCTACGCTCTCTTGGATGAAGTTGCCCGCGGTCCAATCCCCCACGCAGCCGCAGACGCCTTTGACGAAATTTTCCAGCAACTGCCCGCCCAGGGGGGTATGCACCACCTCCGGGTGAAATTGGATGCCATAGAGGCGGCGCTGCTCGTCGGCGATGGCTGCCAGGGGCGAGTTGGCCGAGTGGGCAATCGCCAAGAAGCCGTGGGGCAGGCGCTCGACACGGTCACCGTGGCTCATCCAGACTTGGAAGGTGGTCGGTAAGCCGCGAAAGAGCGCGCTCCCGGCATAGCCCTCGCCGATCTCCACCGTTGCCGCGCCGTATTCGCGTTCGCGGCTGCCCACGACTTGTCCACCCAGGGTATGCGCCAGCAGTTGTAGCCCATAGCAGATGCCCAAGACCGGCACACCCGCGTCCAGGACCGCCGCAGGCAAGGTGGGCGCGCCCGCTTCATAGACGCTGTGGGGGCTGCCGGAAAGGATGATGCCCTGGGGACGCAGCTTGGGCAACAACTCCTCGGCGCGGTCCCACGGGATCAATTCGGCATAGACCTGGGCCTCGCGCACGCGGCGACAGATCAACTGGCTGTATTGGCTGCCGTAATCCAAGACGACGATGGTCTGGTGTTGCATGGGATGAACTTCCTATCGAGCGGGATGGGTGCGCGCCGGCGGCGCTAAGGTGCAGGTTCCAGGGTAAAGGTGTAGGCCGCCGGGAGCGTCGTCACCGGCGTCAGACCGCTGACAGCCAACAGGGCGCGGCGACCGTTGCCCAGGTCGGGCAAGTCAAGGACGGCGCGGCCCAGTGTATCCACCGGGATGCGCGTCAACTCCACAGCCTTGCCGTCCTGCAAGGTCAAGAGTTGCAGCGCCCAGCGTTGCGGGAGGCGATTGTCGGTGAGCAGCCAGCCTTCACTTTGCCAGGCGGCAACTTCGGCGGGGTCGCCCCAATCGCTGTGATAGCTGATGGCTGGAACGGCGACATCTGCCACGAACCAGCCGGCTGCGTTGATGGCGTCGTCGGTGACATACTCCAGCCGCAGCGCGATCACTTCCCCGGCATACTCGCTCAAGTCGAAGCTTTCCACCTGCCAGCCACGGCTGTTGCCGGTGTAAGCCGGACCAAAGGCGCTGTCGGCGGAGGTAGGGATGCGCGCCGAAGTGCCGGGCAACGGCGTCCACTTGTGCCCGTCGCGGCTCACCGCGACATAGGCCAAGTCATAGCCCTCTTCGATTTCCCACCACATGGTGATGGTCATGTCCAGGGGCGCGCCGGGCGCAATCGCGCTCAGGTCCAGCGTGCGCGTCAGGCGGCTGTTCAGGTGATCCCCGCGGTTGCTCCACCAGACGCGTCCCACATAGCCGGCGGGGTGGGGTGGCAAGTCGGCAAGCCGCGTCTCGGCTGTGCCTTGAAAGCGCAGCCGAGCCGGGCCGTCGTTGCTCAACAGGATGTAATGCGTGCCGAAGTTGTTGACCGTCGCGGCTGTCGCCGCCGCGCTCACCGGCGCATGGAGATATTCGGCGTGCAACTGCGGCTTGCGGAGGGAAAAGTGACGATAGCCGAAGACGCCGTCGCGCCCCAGCGCCAATGGATCGTCCAAGTAGTTGGCAATCACCCAGTCGGCGAAGAGATCGTCGAAACTCACCCCTGCCCCGCTTGCCGCCAGGAGGGCGTCAAAGCCCTGGATGCCGTTAGCCGGATGGGCGACTAGGGCGCGCACCATCTCCGGGCCGAAGCGCTGCGCAAAATAGGCGATGAACAGATAGGACGCACCGTAGTGCGCGCTGTTGCCCAGCGACGACGCGCCCCAAGTGTTGAGTTGGGTCGCGGGCGCGTCCAAAAACGCGCTGGTGAAGCCGGTGTTGGGTGCAAAGCCTGCGACCTCCTGCGCGTATTCGCTCAGCCCCTCGTTGACCCACGTCTCTTCGTTGCGGTCTTTGTACCAATGGATCATGTGCTGGAACTCATGCGCCAGCACGGTTTCGTAATAGGTGTAGTTGCGCGTGCTGTTGAGCCAGCCCAGGTTGATGTAGAAAATCTCTTTCTCGTTGGAGTAAGGTCGTGCCAGGCGGCTGAACTGGTCCGAGCTGGAGTAATACCCGGCAATGCCGGAGCCGATGCCGTTGGCGTGCAGAATATGCAGCCGCGGATCGTTGTCCACCCCCGGCTTCCATTCCGAGCCGAAGAAGGCTGTGACCGCCGGATAGGTGATTTGGCTGAAGCGGTTAATGGCGGCGCGGATGCGCGCGGTGTCCACCGGTTGCCCGCTCTCCACCCACGCATAGGCGACATCGGTCTTGTGGATCAACTCGGCGGTGATGGTGAAGTTGCGATTGGCCCCCAACTCGTGGACCCAGAACTCCAACTGCGCGCCGACCGGATAGTCGGGGGTGTGGCTGTTGACCACCAGCGGAATGTCGTCCAGGTCGGGGATATAGCGCAAGGCTAAGTCGCGCAGGTCGCGCGTGGGCGCGGCGACGCGTGCCAGTTGCTCGACGGTGGAGAGGTCGAGCAGTTCGGGCGTGGTAGGCGGTTGGGGGGTGGGGGGAAAGGTCTTAAGCAGCCCGTGGGCGGGCAGCGGCGTTGCCGGG
>CAKZVN010000363.1 GCA_937922105.1 uncultured Litorilinea sp. | reverse complement strand
TCGAGGGCAAGGGCTTGGTCGAGGTCGGCAAGGGCTTCGTCTAGCCGGCCCTGGGCGAGCCACGCGGCGGCGCGACCTATATAGGCCGCGGTGAGTGACGGCTCTGCTGCGCTGCCCTCTTCCGCCGACGCAAGGGCGGCGGAGTAGGCTGCGACGGCGGCTACTGGATCGCCTTGCGCGGCAAGGGCATTGCCCAGGTTGACAGCATAGGCGGCAGTGGTGGGGGCCAACTCGACGGCGGCAGCGTAATCGGCGACAGCAGCTGCCAGGTCCCCGGTAGATTCGCGAACGCGCCCGCGGCTATTATAGGTGGCGGCTGTGGGATCGAGCGCCAGCGCGGCGCTGTAGTCGGCAATCGCTTCGGCAGGCTGTGCTTGGCTGCGGTGCAGATCGCCGCGCAAGGTGTAGTAGGCAGCGGGGTCGGGCGCCAACTCGATGGCGGTGGAGAAGTCCGCCAATGCCTGTGCGAAGTCGCCTAGGTCTTGGTAGGTACGTCCGCGGTTGGCGTAGGCTGCGACCAGGGTCGGGTCGAGACTCAGGGCACGGTCGAAGTCTGCGAGAGCAGATGTCGGGTCGTTCCAGAGGCGATAGACGTTGCCGCGGCTGTTGTAGTGGGACGCGCTGTCCGGCTCCAATTCGATAAGGGCAGTGTAATCGGCAACGGCTGCCGCGTAGTCGCGAGTTTGCTCCTGGAGCCGGGCACGATTGCTGCGCGCGGTGATCAGGGTGGGGTCCACAGCGAGCGCGGCGCTATAGTCGGCGAGCGCGCCGCGGTTGTCACCGGACTCTGTGCGCAGGGCCGCGCGCGCCAGCCGTGCGCCGATATGGTCTGGGGCCAGTTCGAGCGCGGCGGAATAGGCCTCTAGAGCCGCAGCTGTGTCGCCGCGGCTGCGCAGAAGATTGGCCTGGGCGACGCGCGTCGAGACATCCGCAGGCGCAAGGGCAAGAGCCTGGGCATAGTCGGCAAGCGCCCGGTCGAGGTCGCCCAGCAATTCGTGCACACGCCCGCGAGCACTGTAGGCTTGTGCGTTTTCAGGCGCGAATGCAATGGCGGCGTCCAGGTCGGCGCGCGCGTCACGAAGCGCGCCGGTGGCGACGTAGACCTCGGCACGACCGAGCAGCACTTCCAGGATGAGGGGATCAGCGCCGCCGGGGTCAAGCAGAGCGAGTGCGGCGGCATAGTCGGTGAGGGCGTCCGCGTTTGCGGTTAACAGGGCATGGATGCGGGCGCGCCCGGCAAGGGCGCGGGCTTGCCCCGGCTCGAGTTCCAGCGCTTGGTTGTAGTCGGCGAGGGCCGCGTCTAGGTCGTTCAACAGCCGGTAGGACTCGGCACGCGCAACATAAAGAGACGCGCTGTGCGGGTCGAGCAAGAGCAGCGCGGAGTAATCGGCGACCGCCGCGGCGTGGTCGCCCAGCTGGGTGTGCAACCGTGCACGATTGGTGTAGGCGCCGGTCAGATTAGGGTTGAGCGCCAGGGCCTGGTTATAGTCGGCGAGGGCCAGTTGGAGATCGCCGCGGTCGCGATAGGCGTTGGCGCGGTTGAGGTAGGCGGTCGCATTGGCAGGGTCCAACTGGAGCACGCTGGTGTAGTCGGCGATGGCGGCATCGGCGCCGGCAAGACCGTCGTCCAAACGGGCACGGGCGTTGTAGGCGGCGACCAGCGTGGGGTCCAGTTCGAGTGCGCGGGTGAAGTCGGCGCGCGCGGCGGATAGGTCGCCCAATTGGGCATAGAGCACGCCGCGGCGATGGTAGACGGCAGCCGCGTTGGGGTCTATCTCCAGCAAGAGCGTGTAATCTTGGAGCGCAAGCTCGATTTGTGCGGTTGTCTCATAGAGACGGGCGCGACTGTTGAGCGCGGCGACACTTTGGGGAGCGAGCGCCAATGCACGTTCATACTCGGCGCGTGCGCGGTCGAAGTCGCCCAGGCCTGCGAAAATCTGCCCGCGCTCAACATACAGATTGGCGTCATCAGGTGCGAGCAGGAGCGCCCGGCTGAGATCGGCAAGGGCGCGCTCGACATCGCCGCGAGCGTGAAGCGAGTTGGCGCGCGCCGTATAGGCGAGCGGCATATCCGGGGCTAATTCGATGGCCCGGTCGAAATCGGCGAGCGCGCGACGATGGTCCGCCAGCGCAGCGTAAGCAAGGCCGCGGTTGAGGAAGGCAACGGCGTAAGTGGGGTCTAGTGAAATGGCTGTGGTGTAATCGGCAATGGCGGCAGCGAAGTCCCGGTTGCCGGCAGCTTGAAGACCACGGTTATGGTAGTCGGCGGCGCTTTGGGGTGTGTCCGCTACGGATGCAACTTCGTCTGGGCTTGGAGAATCGGGCTGGGTGCTGATGGGGGTGCAGGCGACCAATAGGAGGCCGAGCCAGATGCACAAGAGGGCCGGAAGAACTCGACGCGTGGGGCGTCGCCGGTGGATGGACATGGCGGTATAGCTCCTCTGCAACGATGCGAAGCACTGCGTGCCGCGGGCTGGAGCCGTTATAACCGAGAGACTCCGGTTCCCGATGCAGGGCGCGCCAAACGCCGGTTCGGCGCGTCGGTTTCATTATACAAGACGACAGACTGGGGGCATTGATACGATGGTGGTGTGGTGCTTACGCCGAGCCGGAGGAGGGCACAAGTGAGGATGCAGCGAGGGGCAGTTCGACCCAAAAGGTGGCGCCGGAACCCGGCGTGTTCTCGACACCGAGAGTGCCCCCATGTGCTTCAACCAGGGCGCGCACAATGGCAAGCCCCAGTCCGGCGCCGGATGTCAGGTCTGATTCATCGCGCGCGCCGGATTCCCACTTGAGATGAGTCGACGTGTCGCGCGGGACGCGATAGAAACGGTCGAACACATGGGGCAAATGCTCCGGCGGGATGCCGGGACCGCTGTCGGCGACAAAGATGCGGGCGCGGCCTGCGGCCGTCTGCGTGGCGTGCAGGCGGATGGTGCCGCCGGCAGGGGTGTGGCGCAGGGCGTTGCCCAGCAGGTTGTAGAGGATTTGCTGGAGACGGTCGGGGTCCACGGAAATGACGAGGTCCGGTGACGGCGTGGTCACTTGGAGAGTGATTCCGCGGCGCGCCATCACGGGGCTGACCAGGGAGGCCATTTGTTGCAGCGCAGCGGTTACGCTTTGGGGCTGGCGCTGGAGGGGGAGCGCACCGGCTTCGGCCTGGGCGAGTTCGTGGAGGTCTTCGACCAGGCGGCTGAGCAACTGGGTCTGGCGATGAACTGTGCGTACTTCGTCTGCGCTGAGGGGGTAGACGCCTTCCAACATGGCCTGGAGGTTGCCCTGGATTACACTCAGCGGGGTACGCAGTTCATGGGCAACGTCGGCCAAGAGTTGCTTGCGCAATTCCTCGTGGCGACGTAATTGGGCGGTCATGGCGTTGAAGGCCTCGGCGAGTTTGCCCAACTCATCGTTGCTGTGTACAGGCACGACGACGGATAAGTCCCCGCGCCCCAGGGCTGTGACGCCTTGATGGAGTGCGGTGAGCGGGCGCAGGAGGGTGTAGACCACCAGACCACCGATGCCCACAGCCGCCAGCCCTGCTACAAAGGCCGAGAGCAGGATGGCGCGTTGGACTTGGCGCAACACGGTCTGTTCGGCTTGACCGAGACGCGGTGCAACGTCCAACGGTACGAGGAGTGCGACAGTCCGGTTGTCGATCTCGATGGGGACACCGGTCAGGCGCTGGGCGGGTGTGACCGGGCTTCCTACTCCGGCAAGCGGCTCACCGCTGGTGGGGTCTACGAGCAGGTAAAGGGTCGGTAATTCGTCCGGGCTAGGCATCCGGTTGCGCCCGCGCATACCCGGCATCATGCCCATATGGCCCATGCCGGGGGTGCTGCCGACGGCGATGATGTTGAGCCAGGTTTGGATGGTGGTCCAGTCCTCGCCGGCGGCGTACAGTGGGCCGACTTGCGCTGCAAGTTGTTCCAGGCGGCGACTCTGAATCTGGTCCAGATAGGCACGATACGCGCGTGCGGTGTTGCGATCAATCAGCCAACTGGCTGAGGCAAGCGCCACGATGATGACGAGGGCCAACGCGCCGAGGATTTTGACGCCGAGATTCATGGCAACACCTTAAGGGGCGTCGGCATTGAAACGATAGCCGACACCGAAGACAGTTTCAATGCGCTGGGGTTGGGCGGGATTATCCTCCAGTTTGCGGCGCAGATTTTTGATGTGGCTGTCCACTGTGCGTTCCAGCCCGGCGTAGTCGTAGCCGAGCGCGTCCTCGACCAACTGGGTGCGGGTAAAGGCGCGACCCGGAGAGCGCATGAGGCGATGTAAGATGGCGAATTCGCTGGGGGTGAGCTGGACGGCGCGACCATCTAGGGTCACGCGCCGCGCTGCCGGGTCGAGGGTAAGCCGCCCAATGTGCAACACTTGGTGGGTCTCTTGGGCTGTGGGATGGGCGCGGCGCAGGATGGCTTTGACGCGCGCGGCGACCTCACGCGGGTTGAAGGGCTTGGTCACGTAGTCGTCGGCGCCTAGTTCCAAGCCGATGATACGGTCAATGTCATCTATACGCGCAGTGAGCATGAGGATGGGCACGGTGGCGAGATCGGCATCCCCGCGCAGTTGGCGGGTGATCTCCAGCCCATCTACACCGGGCAGCATGAGGTCCAACACAATGAGATCGGGCCGCCGTCTGCGAATGGCGGGCAACACGCTGTTGCCGTCGTGCAGCGCGTCAACGACAAATCCCTCGCGTTCCAGATAGCTGCGGACGAGACGGGCGATATTGGGGTCATCATCTACAACAAGGATGTAGGGAGCCATTGTCTGTGCGCTGATACTTTTGATTCCGTTGTGGCACAGCGTATGCGGCTGTGTCATCTTCAGCCTTACCGTAGCCGGTGCTTGTGAAAGAACGATGGAGAAGTGGTGCAGAGTTGATGCGACCTGTGTTGGTCAACCGTCGCGGCGGAGGAGATACCAGCGGCAGGGGCGACGTTCCGGCTTGGCGCGCATCTCTTGCACTAGGGTGAGGTGAGGTGTGAAGCGGCGGACGACTTCGTCCGGGCCGAGGCCCACCGGTCCGCTTTCGGCGACGCGGTCGGGTTCGGCGTCGAACGCGTAGAGTTGGTAATAGCCGCCGAGCGTGAGGTTGCCGAGGACCGACGCGACATAGGCATCGCGGAGAGGCGGCGGGATGCTGTGAAAGCAGCCGATGTCGAGGATGTACACTGCGTTCAAGTTGCGGAAGGGCAGGAGGCAGACATCCGCACAGACAAAGGCCAAGCGTCCGCTAAGCTCTGGCTCCTCACGTTGTAGGCGGCGCTGCGCGGTCAGTAGCGCTGGGGCAGCGATTTCAACACCGATGGCGCGCAGGCCGCGTCGCGCCAGGAAGCGTACGTTGGTGCCCGGACCACAGCCGAGGTCGAGAGCCAGGCCGCGGGACGGCAGCACACCGGAATCCCAGAATGCAATGACTTCCGGCGGCGTCTGCTGCGTGTCCCAGGGCTGTTCGGTCTCGGCGTAGCGAGCGTTCCAGCGGCGCCGCGTCTCGGCACTCGCCTGCACTAAGGCGTTATCCACCATCTTCGTCATCCACCATATTCGTCGAAGTAGTCAGCCATGGCTGCTTGGATGACTTGGAGGGCATGCTCGCGCCCGTAGACGCGTTCGACCTTGAGTTTGCTCTCCTCGCCCAGGATGAGTTTGTAGGTGGAGAAGTAGTGGTTGATGCGCTCGATGAGAATGTCGGGCAGGTCTGTGATGTCTTGGGCGCGCCCCCACACGTTGTCGTTTTGGAGCACAGCGATGATTTTATCGTCAGCCTCGCCGCCGTCGTTGACATCAAGCCCGCCGAGGACGCGCGCGGTGACGATGACTTCGGAGCGGTTGATGGGGCGCTCGCTGAGGACACAGATGTCCAGCGGGTCGCCGTCACCCTTGATGGCGGTAGATGCGAGTTTAGCGACGCGCTCGTCACAGTAGGTGCGCGGGATGAAGCCGTAGAGGGCCGGCGGCTGGGACGAGGAGCGCTGCGGGCGGTCTACGCGCAAATAGCCGGTGCTCTTGTCAATCTCGTATTTCATGAGATCGTAAGGCGTGATCTCAATGTAGGCGTGGACCAACTGAGGTGGGTTGGGGCCGGTTTCAAGACCGTGCCACGGGTGGGGTCGCCAACGATAGAAGGGGGGCGGAAAAGGCATGAGCAGGCTCCTCAGATGGATGCGATAACGATGGATGCACTGACGAATGGGGCGGGCATAAGACGGGCGGATTTAGGGGAGCAGGCGTAAGGTCGCCCACTCGGCTGGATTGTCGTGGGTGGTACGCGCCGGGGAAAAGGACAAGACGGTTTGCTGATCCGGACGCGGGCCGTCATTGTCGTTGATGCTGATGTTGAAGCCGAAGACTTGACCGGCGAGGCCTGCCGCGGGGTCTACCTGGAACACGTGCCAGGGGATCAACACCTCGACGTGATACCCGCCCTCGACGGCACGCACTGCGCCGGGGAGGGAGAGGTTGCCCTCCAGGGCAAAGGGGAGCCAGCGATAGGCGCGCAGCGCGCGCAGTTGGCGGTCAAAGGCGATGCCGATCTGATAGTCATCGGCGTCGGCGATGGTGCGTGTGAAGTCGTCGGCGAGACGGCGGTCGAAGTGAACTTCGATGCCGTCACCGCGCCAGAGGTTGGTGCCGTTGGGGCCGGGACGGTATACGTCGTCGGTCACACGCACGGCTAGGAGCAGACCGGTGTCGTTCCAGCCGGCTTGGAAGTCGGCGGCAAGGTCCGCGGGACCGGTGTGATGGACAAGCCCCTGGACGATGGCGGTGATGGCTTGCCAGCCGCCGGGCCAGTCGTCGAAGCGGGCGTCCAGTTCAATCGCGGTGAGCCGGGGCGCCAGGACCACCCCATGTGCGAGTGGGCGCGTAAGTTCGTCGGGGGACGCAACCGCAGCCTGAACTGTCGGGGGCGGCACAGGGATGGGGCCGCCGGCGCGGCGCGCGCTTTCCGGTGCAAGGATGAGCAAGGGAGTCCAATCGGCCGCGGTGGCGTGATTGTAGAGGTTATCCGGGGTGCAACTGGGAATGTTGATGCTGTAGAGCATGAAGCCGCGCTCGAAAGTCTGGACCAGCGCGCAGAAGCCTTTCTCGCGGTCAGTGGCCCAGCCGAGGGCCAGAAAAAGCTCGTCGTTGCGGCTCCAGACGTAACCGAAGCCGCGTTCCGGTGCCAGTAGCCCAGGGGGAGGCGCGCCACGGTCCGCGGTAGGAGAGCCATCCCAGCGATCCTGGATGGGGAACCATTGACCGCCGGGGAAGAAGGCGTAGGCCTGGTCGGTGTCGCTGCGCCAGAGCATGCGCCCGCGCTGGAACGGTTGCCATGCGGCCCAGATGATGGCGCCCTGGTCGGTGGGGCAGCCGAACTGTTGCTCGTCGTGAAGCGGGGCGAAGAGATCGGCGACGGCGATCCCGCAGGCGACGCCTGGTGTTGGCGTAGGCGTGGGGGGCGGCGAGACCGTGACGGTGGGGGTAACGGTTAACGTCTCGGTGGGCAGGACGGTCGCCGTAAGCGTCGGCGTGAGGGTCGGTGACGAGAGGGCAACGACAGGATTGGGTGTGGCAGGCGGGGTGTCGCCCAAGCGACTGTTGAGCAACATCCACGCGGCGCCCACGCCAAAGGCAAAGAGGGCAACCAGCGCCACGATGCCAATCCACAGCCAAGTTGAGCGCGAGAAGCCCTGTTCGTCCTCATCGCGCACGATGTCGAAATCGTCTACGTCGCGCACGCGCGGTCGCCTCGTTGTTGTGCGGTCGGACTCGTTGTCCAGAAGCACGCCCTCCGTGTCGAGCACACGGACGGCAGCCTATGCTGGATTATACGGGGGGCGAATCAGCGCGTCAAAGGACGGCGAGATTGCGCTGCACAGCCGGCCCGGTTCAGTTGAACAACGTCGCCAACTGTGCGATGAGTTCCGCCAGGTGCGCGGCATTGAGCGCGACATAGACGCCGCTTGCAGTGAGGAGTATGACGACGGCGATGAGGGTGAAACGCCAGGCGCGGCGTTCTTCGTCCACCGGTTGGGGAAGTCGTGTGGCGCGTGGTTTTGCGCCGGGGGTGGTGATGCGGATGGTGACACCATCGGGTGTAAGGGCCGGTTCGAGGATCACCGTGAGTCCGATCCACTGTTGAATGACGGGGGTCCCGGTCAGGCGGATGAGGTCGCTGCTCTGGTCACGGGTCAGGGTGAGCCGCTTGGTGTGACCCGCAAAGTGAAGCGTGGGGGTCATCTCCTCCAGACCCTGGAGAGAGACGTTGGTGATGGTCAGCTTGCGCGGCGCGCCCATCAGATCATGGGCGCCCAGACGGTAGTTCTGATCAATGATCTCAATGCGGGACATGGTTAGAGATGGGCCGGCGCAAGGAGGCGCTGCGCCTGGGGCAAAATTTCCGCCAATAGCTCGCTGAGTTTGCGCGGGGAGAGGGCGCCGGCCCAAACGGATTGGATGACGCCGTCGCGGTTGATGAAGACCGAGGTGGGCATGCCGCGCACGGCGTAGAGGTCACGCACTTGTCCGTTGGTGTCGAGGGGAATGGGCATGGTCATGCCGAAGTCTGCGGCAAAGGCCTCTACCGGCGGCAACTCCTCCTGGACATTGACAGCGAGGACGACCAAGTCGCGCTGGGTATTGGATTGGTGGACGATGTCAGGCATTTCCAAACGGCAGGGACCGCACCAGGTAGCCCAGAAGTTGATGAGCACGGGGCGACCGCGCAGATCGCTCAAATAAAGACCGCTTCCGTCGGCTAATTGGATGCGGAAGTCCGGCGCCGGGTGACCCGGCCCGCGGTAGGGATTGTTGCGCGGAACACCCTCCAGGCTGGTGATGGGATAGCCACGTCCTAAGCCGGTGGGAAAGTCGTCGAGCGTAATGGACGGGAGCGGCTCAGACGGCGTGTTGCGACCGGCGCAGGCGCTCAACGCGGCTGCTAGGGGCAACGCGGTGATGGCAGTCAAAAACCTGCGGCGGGAGAGCGAGGCAACAAGGACCGGAGATGCGCTGTGTCGTTGTGTTTTCTGGAGTGGCTTTTCGTCGTGACGGTGGTTCATTGGCTGCGCGATCTGTTCCCCAAGCACTTACGCCAGGTCAAGGAGACGCAACGAATCACGATGGATGATGCCCTCAATGACATCGCTAGGGATGCGGGGCAGGTTCGTCCCTTCCACGATGCGATTGACATTGCGCAATCCGTCAAGCGATTCTTGCACGGTGGTAATGGGGTAGTCGGTACCGAAGAGTACTTTGTGGGCGACACCCCATTCCATGACCTTGACCATCTGCTCCCAGAAGGAGAAGGGGCGATAGAAGGTGGCGGAGATGTCGGCGTAGACGTTGGGGTGTTTGCGGATGACGACCGCGGTTTCGACCTGCCACGGGTGACCCAGATGAGCCATGATGATCTTGAGGTCGGGATAGCGCATGGCGACTTCGTCCATGATCAGCGGGTAGGCGAAGCGGATGGGCGCCATGCGCACAGGGGAGGTTCCTTGATGGAATAGGATGGGCAAACCGTGGCGTTGGGCTTCAGCGTAGATGGCAAGCGCACGCGGTTCGAGCGGGTCGAAAATCTGGTAGTTGGCACCGAGCTTGATGCCGCGCAACCCCAAGTCGGTGCGCCCGCGCTCGAGTTCCTCCAGACAATCCGCGGCATGGGGGTGGATGGACATGAAGCCGATGAGACGGTCGGGGTAGGCGGCGACGAAGGCGGCGGTGGCGTCGTTCAGATTGCCTTTGCCCAGATGGGCATACCAGGAGGGATCGGTAGTGCCCTCACCGGCGAGTCGGTCATGCTGCCCGCCTGCATCCCAAGCAACGTTGAAGACAATGGACTTTTCGGCAGGCGCTTGTTGGGCGAGGTAGTCATCCCAACTCACGGGAACGTGGACGGGGCGGTCGGGTCGCCAGGCAGTGCGTGTAAGAACTTTGTCGGGCGGTACAGGGGTGCGGTACTGGGGCGTGTGGGTGTGAACGTCAATGATCATGGTCGCGTCTCGGTGGCTGTATGCTGGTAGACGGTCACATGGTGGTCCGCTGCACGGGGCGCACGCATGACCGCGGATGTCGGGCTGCGGGGGTGAGTATACTTGCCGGGGAAGTGGCTTGTCAACCGTGCCGGGATGTTGGCGGCGCGACAGAGACAGCCGCGTTCATTACTTGCCGTCGGCTGCGGGGGTCGCGGTTTCAAGCGTCACGCTGAAGACACTCGTTACCGTGATGGTCAGGGTTCCGGTGATAGTCGGCGTTGCCAGCGGGCTTTCCCCGATCTGGGTGGGCGTTGCCAGCGGGCTTTCCGGCTGCTCGGTGGGCAACGCGAGTAAGCTCTCCGGTTCGGGTACAGGGGTACCGGTGGGCGTTGCTACCGGCGTAGGAGCGGGCGCGGGAACCGGCGTAAGCTGCGTCTCCTCCTCCACCATTTCCGATGCTTCGTCCGTCGCCTCCTCGAGGAGTCGCATCACAGCCTCTGCCTCCTCCTCGGCGGGAAGGGTAGCGGTCGGGGTGAGCGTCGTAGTTACCGTTACCGTTGCCGTTATCGTCACTGTGACGGTAACGGTGGGGGTTACCGTAATAGTCGCGGTCGGTTCAGGCGTATGGGTCGGTGTTGCGGTGTCGGTCGCGGTCGGCTCGGGCGTGTGGGTCGGTGTCGCGGTGTCGGTTGCGGTCGGTTCGGGCGTGTGAGTGGGCGTCGCGGTCTCGGTCGCGGTCGGTTCGGGCGTGTGGGTCGGTGTTGCCGTGTCGGTTGCGGTCGGTTCGGGTGTGTGAGTGGGCGTCGCGGTCTCTGTGATGGTTGCCGTCGCGGTGATGGTCGGCGCGATGGTCCAGGTGGCAGTGGGTGTCAACTCTGCGGGTGCGAGCACAGTCGGGCTAGGCGTGATGGTGGCGCTCGGCGTGGGGGTAAT
>CAKZVN010000362.1 GCA_937922105.1 uncultured Litorilinea sp. | reverse complement strand
ATTGCCGGGATGCTGGTCTTCATCACCTATCTGGCGCCCAAAACCTTTCTGTTCGTTCCCCTGGCGCAAATCCTCAAGGATTGGGGCGTCCTGGGCGGGCTGCCTGCGCTCATGCTCACCTATCCCACCATCCTCATCCCCTTTTGCGCCTGGCTGCTCAGCGGCTATTTCACCAACGTGCCCCACGAACCGGAGGAATGCGCGATGGTGGATGGAGCCAGCCGCATCGGCGCCATCGTGCGCATCACCTTGCCCATGGCTTGGCCCGGCATCGTCACCGCCGCCATCTTTTCCTTCACCCTTTCCTGGAATGAGTTGCTCTACTCCATCGTCTTTGTGAGCGGCGAACAAAATCGCATGCTCACCAATGGCGTCATCGGCGCCTTCACCAGCGGTGACTACTTTTCATGGGGGCCGCTCATGGCTGCCGCCACGCTTTCGTCCCTGCCCGTCGCCATTCTCTACCTCTTCTTCACCGACCGCTTCGTCAGCGGCATCACCGCCGGCGCCACCAAAGGCTGAACCTGGGACTGCTATGCCGACCCATCCCGACCTCTCCGGCTACAAAATCGTGCGCCTGACCGCCCCCATCTTTCATGTCACCGACTTCGAGCGCGCCGCCTTTGCCGCAGCCGGTCTCACCGTCACCGTGGTGGATGCCGACACGCCGGAGACCATCATCCCCCACGTAGTAGACGCCGACATCGTCACCCTCATCGGCACCTATCTGCCGCGGCCCATCATGGATGCCATGACCCGCTGCCGCGCCATCGCGCGCATGGGCGCGGGCACCGACCGCATTGACGTGGCGCGCGCCACCGAACTGGGCATCGTCGTCGCCAACACCCCCTACTTCTGCGTGGAAGAGCAAGCCGACCACGCCATGGCGATGTTGCTTAGCCTGGCGCGCCAACTCAAATTAGCCGAGAACGCCATGGCGGCAGGCCAAGTCGCACGCGCGCGCGCCGCTGTCTCCGGCGGGCAACGCCTCAGCACCACCACCCTGGGCCTGGTCGGCTTCGGGCGCAGCGCCGTCCACATGGCGCGCCGCGCGCGCGGCTTCGGCATGCGCGTCCTAGCCACGCGCGCCAACAAAAACGCGCCCCGCGACGAAGCCGACGCGCTGGGTGTCGTGATGACCGACCTGGACACCATCCTGGCGGAGTCCGACTTTGTTTCGCTCCATCTGCCCCTCACGCCCCAGACCCACCATCTCATCAATGCCGCCGCACTTGCCAAGATGAAGCCCACCGCCATCCTGATCAACACCTCGCGTGGCGCGCTGGTGGATGAAGCCGCGCTCATCGCCGCGCTGGACAGCGGCAAACTGGCAGGCGCGGGCATTGACACCCACGCCCTCATTGACGTGCTGGTGGATGAAATCCCGCCCAACGCCCACCCCCTCACGGGTCGCGAAAATGTAATCTTAACGCCGCACGTCGCGTCCGGCTCAGTCCAAGCCGTCCAAGAGATTCGCAGCACCGCCATCGAAAACATGGTGGACATTCTGTCCGGCTATTGGCCCCCGCGCGAAAATATCGTCAACCCGACCGTGGTCCCGCGCTATCCGCTGCGCCCCCGCGTAGAAACGCATGCAGCCCAAACCGTTCATCCATCCTAGCCTGAGAAAGTGCAGGGG
This sequence comes from uncultured Litorilinea sp., assembly GCA_937922105.1. Classification (GTDB taxonomy): domain Bacteria; phylum Chloroflexota; class Anaerolineae; order Caldilineales; family Caldilineaceae; genus QEUY01. The sequence goes on along the minus strand of CAKZVN010000362.1, from coordinate 3,228 downwards.
TTTGTATGTTCGACCTAACCGACCGTGTCGCCATCGTCTCCGGAACCGCCAGCGGCATGGGCCAAGCCATGGCGACCGTCTTTGCCGAATACGGCGCGCATCTGGTGTTGCTGGACATCAACCGCGCAGGCAACGAGGAGACGGCGCACGCGCTGGCGCGCTACGGCGTGCGCGCCCTGCCCGTCACCTGCGACGTGGGCAGCTATGACGACATTGACCGTGTCTACGCCCTGGTTGACCGCGAATTCAGTCGCGTCGACATCTTGGGCAATGTGGCGGGCAACGGCATCCAAAAGGCCGCCGAAGAGATCAGCATGGCGGAGTTCGTCGGTGTCTTCCAAAGCCTGGTCTTCGGACGCTACTACGCCACCCAGCAGGCCGGGCGACGCATGTTGCGCCAGGGGCGCGGCAGCATCATCAGCATCGGCTCGATTGCCGGGGTCACTTCGCTGGCGCGCCAACAGTCCGCCTACGGCATGGCGATGGCTGCGGTCATCCAGATGACGCGCGAATTGAGCACCGAATGGAGCGGTCGCGGCGTGCGCGTCAACGCCATCCTGCCCGCGCAAATCCTGAGCAAAAACAACGGGCTGGAGGCGCGCATGGCGCGTGAGCCGGACTTGCGCGCCACCTTCCTCCACGGTCTCCCCATCGGACGCTTCGGCCAATCCGACGACATCAAGGGGCTGGCGCTCTGGCTGGCGTCGGACGCCTCTTCTTTCATCACCGGCGCCATTATCCCCATGGACGGCGGCAACCTTGCCATGAACGCGGGCGGCGGCCTGATTGGACGTAGCGGACACAATATAGCAGCATAGAGCGTGCATCCCCCGCATTTCGCATGACGCTCATTTTGCTGAGGACTGGAGCATGAACGATCATCGGTTGCAACCTGTCAAGCAGCGCACGCTGGGCAATGAGGTCGCCGAGCGCCTGCGCGCGGCCATTCGTGACGGCGTCCTCCCACCGGGGACGCGCTTGATTGAAGAAGAAGTGGCGCGCGATCTGGCGGTGAGCCGCATCCCCGTGCGCGAAGCCATCCAGACCCTGGTGGAGGAAGGGCTGGTGCGTAAAGTGCCCCATCGTGGCGCCTTTATCTATCTCCCCACCACCGGCGAGATTGAGGAAATCTCGTCGCTGCGCGTGGTCTTGGAACGTTTTGTCGTTGAGCGCGCCATCGAGCGCTGGCGCCCCGCGCACGAAACGACTCTACGCGCCATCGTCCGGCGCATGCGCGCCGCCACCACCAACCGCGACATCCAGACGGTCTATGAACAAGATTACGCCTTCCACCACACCCTGTGGGTGATCGCCGAGCACAGCATCATGCTGGAAGTAGTCGCCGGGCTGCGCTCGCGCATCAGCCGCTTTCTCTATGAAGCCACCGGCTCGCTTCCCCCTGGGCAGCTCACCCTGCACGCCGACGGACATGATCGCCTGATTGACGTAATCCGCACGCGCGATGTGGAAGCCGCGCGCGCCGAAATGACCAACCACATCCTGGTCGCCAAAGAACGCATCTTGACCTATTGCAACCTGCCCGCGCCGGAGCCGGTCGCCGGCGCGCGCATGGCCTAGCCCACCTTTCGGAAGGACCATCCATGCCGCCCACCGTCGTCATCGCCTATCCGCCCTTCGGCGATCTCCACATCGAGCGCGAGATTCTGCAACGCATTCACGCGCACGTGCTCGAGTTCCCCACCACCACATCGCCGGAGGCGCAGGCCGCGCTGCGCACAGCCGACGCGCTCATGGTCACCATCCAACCTGTTCCTGCCGACCTCATTGCGACCATGGAGCGCTGTCGGATCGTCAGTCGCGTCGGCACCGGGCTGGACGCCATCGCGCTGGACGCGGCCGCGGCCCGCGGCATCTGGGTCACCTATGTCGCCGACTACTCGATTGACGAAGTCTCCACCCATGCCATCACGCTCTTGTTGGCCCAGGCGCGCAGCCTTGCGCCCCAACTGGAAGCCACGCGCGCCGGGCGCTGGGACAATCGCGGCATGCGCACGGTCTATCGCTTGCAAGGCCAAGTCCTGGGCGTCATCGGCTGCGGACGCATTGGTCAAGCCACGGCGTCCAAAGGCCGCGGTCTGGGCTTGCGCGTCCTGGGCTACGACCCCTACATCGAGCCGCAACACTTGCTCGATCTGGGCATCGAACCCGTAGACCTGGACACGCTCCTGCGCAACGCCGACTATGTTTCGCTCCATGCGCCCCTGACCGAGGCCAACCGCCGGCTGATCAACGCCGAAGCGCTCGCCAAGATGAAGCCCACGGCCTATCTGATCAACACCGCGCGCGGTCCGCTCATTGACGAAGACGCGCTGCTCCACGCCGTGCGCCGGGGCCAAATCGCCGGCGCCGCGCTGGATGTCTTCACCACCGAGCCGCCGCCGCCTGACCATCCGCTCCTCCACGAACCCAACATCTTGGTCACGCCCCACTCGGCCTGGTATTCCGAACAGGCGAAAATTGACGTGCGCGTGCGCGGGGCCGAAGAAGTCGTGCGCGTGCTCAACGGTGAGCCGCCCCGCTCGCCCGCCAATCGGGTTGCCGTCCCGCGCCCGGTCGCCTAATCACACAATCCACCTCACCACCCGCACAGAGAGGATTTCACCATGCATCTCGTTACCTTTGCCCACGCCGGTCAAACCCGTTTAGGCGCGCTGCGCGCCGACGGCGCCGTCGTTGATCTCCACCGCGCCGATCCGCAGATTCCTGCCGACATGCTCACCTTCCTCGCCGCGGGCGAGGGCGCGCAACTCCTGGCTCGCCGCGCGCTGGACAATGCACCCCCCGCCGCACTCCTGGATCGTGCGGCGGTCACCCTGCTAGCGCCCATCCCGCGCCCCGGCAAGATTCTCTGCATCGGTCTCAACTATCGCGACCATGCCGCCGAATCCAACCAGCCCATCCCGGCGCACCCCACCGTCTTTGCCAAATACAACAACACCGTCATCGGTCCCGGCGCGGCTATCGTCCTGCCCACCGTCACCGAAAAAGTGGACTATGAAGCCGAGTTCGCCTTTGTCATTGGGCGCACAGCGCGCAACGTCGCCGCAGCCGATGCGCTGCGCTACGTTGCGGGCTACACCATCTTCAACGATGTCAGCGCGCGCGACTACCAGATGCGCACCAGCCAATGGACCGTGGGCAAGACCTTCGACACCTTCGGACCGATGGGTCCGGCGCTGGTCACCGCCGACGAGATCGCCGACCCCC
>CAKZVN010000361.1 GCA_937922105.1 uncultured Litorilinea sp. | reverse complement strand
GATGTCGAACGATTGAAAGCCGCTCAGCACGGTGGTAATTACCAAGAAAAAGATCACCGGTGACAGACCGGGCACGGTGACATTGCGGAAGCGTGACCAACTGCCGGCCCCATCCACCAGCGCAGCCTCATACAACTCACGCGGGATCGCCTGTAAGCCGGCCAAATAGATCACCACCGCATACCCGATTGTTTTCCACACATGCACAATCACCACCGCAGCCATCGCCCAGCTGGTGTCCAACAGCCAACGCGGCGATTGCAACCCCAACGGGCTGATCAGCGTCTGGATCAACCCATAGCGTGCGTCGAAAATATAAATCCACACAATGCCGATGGCTGCGCCGCTCAACATCACTGGAGAGAAGACCACCCCGCGCACCGCATTGCGCCCGCGCAGCGGCAGATTGAGCAGCATGGCGATCATCAACCCCAGGATACACGTCGCCGCCACCGACGAAAAGGTGAAGACAAAGGTGTTCCAGGCGATGCGCCCAAACGAAGCCGAGGTGAAGAGGAAAATGTAGTTGTCCCAGCCGACCCACGGTTTGGTCGGCGCCAGCATGTTCCAACGTACAAAACTGAGGTAGCCGTTATAGATCAACGGCCAATAGGTAAAGACCGCAAACAAAAACATGTTGGGGCCGACCAGCAACGCAAAGAGCAGCCACTCTTTGCGCTCTGCCGGCGACACCCGCCTTCGCTGCACGGCTTGTGCCATACGTGTCTATGCTCCTTTAGGATGTGAGGGTAGTGTCGGCACGTTAACAGAGCACAGGCATTTTGTCAATGAATTTTTAACAACACGTTAAGAGGTATCCAACCATCCGTTGCGCCCCTGTTTGCCCCAACTCTCTCCCCAGACAAGCAACTAGGTCATGCGCGTACCATAAGACACGGCATGACCTAGTTGCCAGGGCGTATGAGGAGAGTGACGAAGTTCGGCTACGTGAACTTCGTTTGCAAGCGTAGCATCTCCTTGTTAAGGTTTGTACGCACTCACGTTATGATTTGGTTAAAGCGTCCAGCCAAACGCACCGCGGCCGTCAGCACCGTCACCACCGGCTCCAGCCGGCGCACCTCGTCGCGCTGCAACATCTCCCCGGCGACGCGCCCCACCAGCGGCTTGCCCAATTCTGCTAGCGCGTGCCCGCGCGTGCGCGCGTCCCCCAGCGCGGGACGCGGCGGTCGTCCACGGCGCGCCAAACATTCATTGACCAATGCCAACAGCCGCTCCGGTTTCAAGGTCCCCACCAACAAATGCTCAAAGTCATGCGGTAAGACCACCACCGTATCGCCCAGATGGGCAGACTCGCGCTGTCGCGCCGCCGCTTTCCCATCTCCGTCCATCATCACCACATGTGGAATGCCCAACGCAGCCAGAATGGCATGATAGACCGCGAAGTTACCGATGCCGTTGACAAAGACCACCGAGACCCCTGTCGCGTCCAGGTCAATCCCCAGCGTGCGCGCAAAGGCAGGCAGCGCAAAATACTCGGCCTGCCCTTCCACCAAGATCACCGCGCGCGCAAAGAACATATCGCTGCGGTCTTCCTGCAAATAACGCTGTACCTTGAGCAGCGCATCGGGGTTAAGACCGCGCAGCTCCGGCTGGGTGACGCGTGTGCGCCCCTCGGCGTCGCGGCGCACCACCGCAATCTGCTCCGGCGGCGTGCGGTTGACGAAATCCCCCGCATGGGTGGTGAAGATCACCTGGTCGCGGGCCGCAATCTCCTCCAAACGCGCCAGCAGAACGCGCGTCGCATGTGGATGTAGGTATATCTCCGGCTCCTCGATGGCGAAGAGATAATCGTGCTGCGCGCGCCGCACCATCTCGCACCAAGCGTACAACACCGCCACCACCAGCGAGCGCTGTACCCCCAACCCGTGTCGCTCCAACTCCAGCGCCACACCGTCGTCAATCTGCAAAACGCTGCGTGCAAAGAGGTCGCGCAGCGTAGGCAACCCGGCAGCAAGTTCCAGCCGTACCAGCTTAGGTTGAGGTGTAATGGCGGCGAGACCTACCCCAAGACGCTGCTCCAGCGCCGCCACCGGCTCCCAGGCCTCCTGCTCGCGGCGCGCCAACAGCGTCGCCAGCTCCGCCAACAGTGCCTGGGCGCGTCCGAGCGCCCCCCGCTGTCCAGCCTGGGCCAACAGGTCATCCACCAAATCGCCCAGCAGACTGCGCCGCTCCAGACTGGTTTCCATCCGGCGCAGACCGTCGGCCCAGATCACCCGCCACGCAGGCAAGAGCTTCTCCACCTCGGCGCGGTCGCGGGCCGATTGGCGCACAAAAAGACCGTCCGGACGTTGCAGCAGCCGCAACCGCCGCTCGCCTTGCCAGACCGACGCCACCGTCAGGCTCCAACACTTGCCGCGACGGCGACAATGCGCGTGGTGCCAGGCGCCCGGCTGCTCCAGCACGCCCTCCAACGTCACCTGCACCACCACCGGCGCGGCGCTACTTTTGCCGTGGAACAGCTCCGGGTCGAGCTTGGTGGTCGGGCCAAAAAAGTGATGCAGCGCCAGCAACACAGTGGACTTGCCCGCGCTGTTGGCGCCGATCAGCGCGCTCAGCATGGGCTTGCCGGGTGCCGGCGCCACGGGCAACGCCAAGCGCACACTGTGCGGCTCCCAGACCAGACGCCATGCCCGGCTACTGCCCTCCCCCTCTCCGAGCAACCGCACACCGGGCGCAATCGAGCGCAGCCCGGAGATGCGTACCTCGCGTATCCGCATGACCGCTCCTATTCCGTTTGCACCAAGCGCCGGAGCGCGCGGTGAATCTCTACCATCGCCAACGTATCGCGACCACAATAGGCGCGTAACCCCGCTGCCAACTCCGCAGCCCGCGCGGCATCTCGGCAGTGAATCAGCTCCTGCCAAGCCGCCTGCGCCTGGTCGCCCCGCTGCACAGCGAGATCGTCGTAGCCCAAGCCCGGCACCAGCACCGGCAACACACGCTTGATGGAGTTGGACCCCTCAAAGGCTGGGTCCAGATAGTCAAAGCGAAAGACATCCAGCTGATCCCACAACCGCGCGGCAATGTCACGCAGCGCGCCACGTAACGCCGGCAGCGCGCGCGCCAACTCCAAAAGCACCGTGCGCTCGAAGCGCGCATGATAGACCACCACCGACCCCGCCGGGCCGATATCCGCCACCAATTGCCGCGCCAGCGCCGGGCGTGGGTCGTCCGTGCCGGTGTGCAAATACTCGCGGTGATGCAGCGTGCCGTCTGCCTCCAGCACGCGGCAGCTGTATTGAAAGGGCAGTTGCTGAAAGGGGCGCATCCCGTCAAAACGCGGCACCGCGTAAGCGTAGGTCTCGAAATCCAAGAAGTAGACGGGCGCGACCAACCCTGCCAGCCGCCGCGCAATGGACGCACGGTTAATCTCGGCCCGCCCCTCCTTCACTCGGCGCACATACGCCCACTGCTCGGGTGTCAACGGAAAATCTGCGGGAATATCGTGGACACGCACAATGCCCAGCTTGATCAGCGCGCGCAATTTGTCCGGCGTGATGCGAGGAATGGTGAAGATGGCGTGCGCCGGCACATTGCGCCAACAGTAGCCGGTCGCTGGGCACGGATGGGGCTGGGTGCAATGCGGGCCGACCGCAATACGCGGCATACTCTTTTGACCCATGCGACGCTTCAGCACGGCAGCCTGGCGCGCCACCTTACCCACTAGCCGCAGCACCTGAGTCGTCACCTCGGCGCGCACAAAAAGCCGTGCCAGATTGGGATAGACACAGTTGCGGTTATTGAGATGCATCACCTCCGCACTGCGCACATCCAGCCCGGCTCCGCGCAAGACCCACACTTGCACCGCCAAATCGTGTAGATGATGCTGCTTGACGCGCGTGGTGGACTTCACCTCAATCAGCCGCCAGCCGCCGTCGGGATGCGCCGCCAGGATATCGCAGCGCACAAAGACCCCCGCGTGCTCAAACGCCGCCTCGAACAGACAGGTTGCGCCTGCCTCCAGCGCCATACGTGTGGCGTCCACCGCCGCCTGTCCCCAGCCGGAGATCAAACGACCGCCGGCAAAGGTCGCCCGCGCCAAGTGCCCCACTTCGCGGCCCTGCGCGCGCAGTTGCGCTTGGATGCCCGAAGTCGGGCCGAGCAGGTGCAAGGCATGGGTCTCGATCCAGAGCCGCTTGGCGCATTGCAGCCCGCTTAAATAACTCGATTTTGTCAAAACCATACGGTTAATCCGCGCTTCGCTTTTCTCCAGTTGCAGGCTTGCGCCGTGTGCGCCGCAGGCCCGGCTGATTTGGAAGCGACGACGGCTCAGCGTCCGCGTCGTCTACTTCAGATAGCGCGCGCAAACCAAGCGGCCCGCGCAAGGCATAGCGGTCCGCGTCCTCCAGGCTCTCCACTTTGGAAGCCGACCGCGGACGCCACGCCCTTATGTCAATGACGTCAATCACCACCCCGTGGCTACGCGCACGTTGCAGCGCCCAGGCGTGTAACTCACGCAGATGCAACTCCATTGGCGCGGAGTCCAGAAAAATGGGCACATAAATGCCGTAGGTCGCCTGTTCCGCCAACAAATAGGTGGGCAACTGGATGGCGACACCTTCCAGCAGCCGCGCATTGTGAAAGAGCTTCACCTCCACCAGGCAGCGAAAGTCATGCCCGATAGAAAACTTGAAATCCAATAGACCGCGCCCGGTATGGGTCTCACGGTCAAAGTTGATGTTGAGCGCGCGGCACATGGGGCGTAGCCAATGCTTGAGCGCAATCTGAATCTCCTCCTCGCTGCGCAGAATCGGCTCACCCTGGGCGTCCTGGGTCACCAACACGCGGTAGCCCTCGTCCTGCTCCACCAAATGGCGCACCTCGAAAAAAATGTTGCGCACGGCGTGGAAAAACTCCCGCTCGCTCCGGATGCGCCGTTCCGCCAGCGCGTGGATCCGCTCCGGCGCAATTCCCAATGTGCGCGCTACCGTCTCCACCTCGTTGAGGTCAAGCGCGCGTCCTGTTGAAGCGGTCTCCGGGATGACGGTCGTAATGGGGGCGTCCACGGGTGGGCGGGCCTCAGGTGCGCTACGCTCGTCGCGCTGCGCGGCGAGCCAGCGGCGCATAAACTCGCTCCCGACGCGCCACCCGCCTGGGGTGCGGCGCAGATGCCCCAACTCATGCAGCGAACGCAACGCCGCGGTCACACGCGCCTCCGGCGCAGGCACCACCGCCGCAACCAGTTCCTGTTCCGTCGCCTCCTCCTGCTCCGCCACCACCGACAACAGCCGCTGTTCCAACTCGCTCAGCCGCTGGTAGTCAAAGCTGAAATAGGCTGCCACCTGATGGTCCACCGCCAAGTCCTCGTCCTGGATGGCGCGCAGATAGCGCCGCTCGTTCGCATCCACGCTAAAGAGGCGCGCACACAGGAGCTGGATCAAATAGGGATGGTGATGACACGCGTCCAGAATCTGTTCCAACAGCGGCTCATCCACCTCGACACGCCAAGCACTTTGCAGCTGGCGCACCAGGGCAGCCGCGCCCTCACGCTTGAGGGGCCAAAGGATCACCATGCGGAAGCCGAAGAGAAACGGACTGGTCACCCAATCGGCGCTCTGTTCAATCAGTTGGGTCAGCTGGCGCGTGGAAGCCATGATGGTGCGCAACGTCCCCTCCTGCAAGACCTTGCGCAGGCGGGCTAGCCAATTAGGGTCCTGCTCGCCCACACGCAAAAACCCCTCGGCTTCGTCCACCAGCAGCAGCAATTGCCGTCCTTCCTGTTGCATGGCGCGGCTCAACTTGCGCAGGATGGTGGCGGCGTCGGTCTCGGCGCACAGCGCGCCCACATCCAGCGTTGCGGTGCGAAAGCGCGCGGCGTCGGCTTCCAGCGCCCAACAGAGTTCGCGGGTCAATTCCTCCGGCGTAGCGCCTCCCTGCAAATCCCAAAAGAGCGGCGCGAAACGCGAGTCGGGCTGCGCGGTCACCCATTCCACCTGGCGCAGCAGCGACGTTTTGCCCATGCGCCGCGTGCCGACCACCCAGATCGCCGTATCCTGGATTGTGAGCAGCATCTCGATTAGGCTTTGGCGGTCGTAATGCTCATCCCCACGCACCCACCGCCCCACCACATACGGGTTATGCATTCCTCACCTCGCGCCCCTGCGCGCCCCACAAGTCCCCCGGCAGCAATAGCCGATGTTAGACCGCGCAGAACGTTTTACTTTCCATAACGATGACGTAAAAAGGCCGGACCAGACACGCCGGCGACGGGTTTACGTCCGTCAACGTGCCTGGTCCGGCTGCGTTGTGCTCGTCTGTGCGGCAATTCGTCAAAGGACGAACGACGACACACTTCTCTCAACCCAACAGGATGGCGAGGAGCCGTTACAAAAAGGGTGCAAAGGCCTTGCGCACTCCGTTGGCGTAGCTCCCGCCATCCTATTGCCGGTCCGCCGGTTCATCCCATCCCGGCGGCGCTGCTGCCAATCCGTTGGTCCATCCTCGGGTAGTCGGTTCCCCACCCGTCCTACGCGCCGGCGGACGTGCAGGCGTCCGCCGTGGCTCGGTTACGGTTCGGCGCACCTCCCTTCACCGCACCCTCCGATCCATCCAACACGCAACAAGTCGGTCGCTCCTCCTCTCGATGGGAAAGCCGGCCGTGACCCGGCTTCTTCGCCAATCCAACTTGAAACCAACCGGTTCCGTGCGATGAAATCTTCTTATATTGACATAGTATACACATCTTCGCGCACTTGTCAATACCCAATCTGAAAATTTGTCGAAATTTCCCGCAAAATTGCGGTTATTTCCTCCCGAGCTGTCCAACAAACATGCAAACCCGGCATTGGATGGCGGCTGTTCCTATGGCATAATCCCTGCCGAAGAGCAAACTGCACACCCCGGCATCCCTTGCGCCTATCCACCCGCACCGGCAATGCCCGGTGATTCACCCCTGGAGACGCCATGAAAATCGTCGCTCTCAACACCTTCATTGTCGGCAACCCCTGGAAAAACTGGGTCTTTGTCAAGCTGACCACCGACGACGGTATCACCGGTTTAGGGGAAGCCACCGGCGGTCTTGCCACCAAACCCCATCTCGCCGATGTGGAAGAATTGCGCCGCCACGTCATCGGCGAAGACCCGCGCCACCCGGAACGCATCTGGTATAAACTCCACAAGGCGCGCTACTTGGGCGTCTCCATCGGCATGAGCGCCATCGAGCAAGCCTGCTGGGACATTCTGGGCAAGTCGCTGGGTGTTCCCGTGTGGCAGCTGTGGGGCGGCAAACATCATGCGCGGCTGCGCGTCTACGGCAACGGCTGGTACAAAGGCGAGCGCCGCCCGGAAGTCTTTGCCGAACTGGCGGCGGCGATGGTCGCGCGCGGCTACACGGCGCTCAAGTTCGACCCCTTCGGCGGCGCCTATCAACAGATCACACGCGAGAGCGAGGAACTCAGCGTTGCCATCGTCGCCGCGGTGCGCGAGGCAGTCGGCCCCGACGTAGACTTGCTCATCGAGGCCCACGACCGCTTCACTGTCTCCACCGCCATCCGCCTGGGGCGCAGGCTGGAGGAGTTTCGCCCCTTCTGGCTGGAGACGCCGGTGCGCAGCTACGATCTTGCCGGGCATGTGGAAGTCCAGCGCGCGCTCAACTATCCGGTCGTGTTGGGCGAGGCCTTTTCCGAGTTGCGCCAGTTTGCCGACTTGTTGGCCTACCGCGTCATTGACATCATCCAGCCGGAGCCGCAAAAGATCGGTCCATCCAAAGCGCGCCAGGCCTGCGCCATCGCCCTAGCCTACACCGCGCTGGTCGCGTGCCACCAAGCCCAGAGTCCCTTCTGCACAGCCATGAACGCGCACATCCACGCCTCCATCCCCAATTTCCTCATCCACGAAAACTTCGACGACAACCTGGAACCGTGGACCTGGGATGTCTTGCAGGGCGTGCCGCGCGTACAGAATGGCTACATCACCGTGCCGGATGCGCCGGGCTGGGGCGTGGAGTTGAACGAGACCGAGGCTGAAAAGCACCCCTACAGCGATACTTACTTCCTGCGTCTCTTCGAGGAGGGCTGGGAGACGCGCCGCCCGCCCGCGCCCAAAGCCTAAGCGCGCCGAAAACGCAGGGCGCACCACAATCTTCCCATGTGGTGCGCCCTGCGTCGGCTTCTCTTGCCATGCGGTTCGAGGTCGCTACGCTCACAATCTTCGCATGTGGCGGCGGTTCCTCTCTGGCGTGTGTGGCTCGCCGTTTCCCCTTTGCAAGGGATAAAGTACGCCGCCTTCGTTAGGGGAAGATGATCGTCCCGTTAAGAGTTCGGTAACAACCTGCAGCACACTTCACCTCATCGCCGCCACGCGACCATCCCCGTACTGCCGTGCTTTCGCTGCGTGGGCGCAACGCCCGCCGCCGGCGAACAGCATGACCATCTTCGACACTTGATGCACGAACCACTGAGTCCGTGCCCGCAGCAATGGAAGAAGCGCTGCAAGCGCTCGCCCCATCATGCGGGTATAATGGAGGTAGGTATGGCTCTAGGCGACCGCGCCCATCAGAAGGCAGGCGCCTGCCCGCGGGTGGCAACGGCCCGGCGCCTTGCCGCTTGGCCCAATCTGCATTCCCGCCATAGTAGAAAGGCCCCCTTCCATGTCTCAAGCGACCATCGTGCCCCACGGCACACTTGACTATGCCGAAGCGCGGGCGCTCGGTGTCCGGCCCGCGGATCTCATCGTCTTTTCCTCCAACATCAATCCCTATGGCCCGCCGCCCGCAGTGGTGGAGGCGTTGCGCCAGGCCTGCCGGGCCGAGACCATCGCGCGCTACCCCGACCGCCTGAGCCTGGACCTGCGCGACGGTTTGGCGCACCTACACGGGATCACCCCGGCCCACATCCTGGTAGGCAACGGCACCGCCGACATCCTGTGGCTCATCGGCCTACAATTCCTGCGCGGGCGCCGCGTCGCCATCCTCGGCCCCACCTTCGGTGAATACGCCAACGCGGCGCGCATCATGGGCGCAACCGTGCTCGACATTCCCCTCCCCGGCTGGATGCATGGCGACGGTCAGTTCCTTCCCGCGGCGACCACGCCGGACGACACCGCAGCCGCGCTCGCCACAGCCGCGCCGGATGCCGTCTTTCTCTGCAATCCCAACAACCCTGACGGTCAATTTCTCCCCCCCGACACTGTGGCACACCTATGCGCCGCCGCGCCCGCGGCGCTGTGGATTGTGGACGAAGCCTACGCCGATTTCATGGATACGCCCAGCAGCGCCATCCACGACCAACCTGCCGCAACCACGCTGGTGCTGCGTTCCATGACCAAAGACTTTGCGTTGGGAGGGTTGCGCCTGGGGTATGTGGTCGGCGCGCCCGCGTTCATCGAACCGCTGCAAACCATGCAGCCGCCCTGGAATGTCAACGCGTTCGCGCATGTGGCGGGCCAAGCCTGTCTGCACCAACTCGACTGGCGCCGTGAGTCTCTGCGTCAATTACGCGCCGACTGCGCGGCCCTGCGCAAAGAGATGCAGGCCCTGGGCTTTGCGCCCCAGCCCACCACCGTCGCCTATTTTCTGGTTCCCGTCACCGACGCTGCCGCGCTGCGCGGCGCGTTGCTCGCCCAACGGCTGGTCATTCGCGACTGCACCTCATTCGGCCTGCCGCGCCATGTTCGCATTGCGGCGCGCGCCCCGCAGGACAACCGACGCTTGCTCGACGCGCTCGCCAGCCTGACCCACTACGCCGCGTAGACGACCGAGCCGGTCACCACGAGCGCAGGGCGCGTAAGTGGGGTGTCTTCTTGGATTGGTGCGACTGCATGCGCGTCAACACGTCGTCCAACAGGGTGACTGCTTCGTTGATAAAGGGACCCTTGTTGAGCATCACACACTCGGCGCGCACCGACATGGCGGCGTCGGTGATTTCGGCGCGCGACGGGATCCCCTTCTTGGCTAGGCTCTCCAGCACCTGCGTCGCCCAGATGATGGGCACGTGCGCGGCCTCGCACAACCAGAGAATTTCCTCCTGCATCTCGGCTAGGCGCTGATAGCCCAGCTCCACCGCCAAGTCGCCGCGCGCCAGCATCACGGCAAAGGGACGACGCCCGGCGGCGCGCACAATCAGTTCCGGTAGGTTACGCACGGCGCGCGGCGTCTCGATCTTGGCGACCACTCCCAACGGGTTGCGCGCCGGGGTCTCGCGACGCTCGATCTCCGCCAAGAGCGTGTCCATATGCGCCGGTTCCTGCACAAACGAATAACCCACCATGTCGGCAAAGCGCACCACAAAGTCCAAGTCTTCGCGGTCCTTGTCGGTCAGTGCGGCTACCGGCAAATAGGTGTCGGGGAAGTTCAGCCCTTTGTCAGGACGCAGCCGCTCACCCTTGCTGCGCGCCACGGTGACACGCAGCCGCGCGCCCTCCGGCAGAATTTCCTCCACCACGCAGCCCATCTTGCCGTCGTCAATCCAGACCGCTGCGCCGACGCGCAAATGATCGAAGACCTGGGGCAAGGTACAGGTCACCTGCATGGGGAACTTGTCGGGGTCGGCTAGCCCATTGCGCGCCAAGAGGAATTGATCGCCGACATTGAGCCGATCTTTGGTGCGCGGCATAAGCGCCTCGCCCGTGCGCACCTTCGGGCCGCCCAGGTCCATCAAGACCCGGCAGCGCCGCCGCGTGCGCATCTCCGCACGGTGGACATTCCCGATCATTGCGGACCACACGTCGGCATCGTCGTGCGCGCAGTTGATGCGTGCGCAATCCATCCCACGCACCACAAACTCCTCGACCATGGCGGCGTCCGTCGCGGCTTCCGTGGGCAAGGTCACCATGATCCGCACATGGCGATGCTCTGGCCCCTCGCCTAGAATGTCACGGGTATTGCGCTCCAACAAGCGCCGCCCGCGAAAGAACGCGCGCAGTGGGGGATGGCGGGGCAACTCCGCCGGCGGATTAGCGCTCAAACGAGCCAGCGTTGCGATCACCGCATTGAGGTTGGGCATCACCCGCCCTTCGCTGCGTCCCAGCGAAGACAACCCCCACAGCATCAACTCGGTCTGTAGCGGGCGAATATCACGGCGGCGCAAGGCAATGTAATAGGCCAAATTGAGCGCGCCCAAAAGAAATGCGCGCCGGCGGATCAGCGGTCGCCAGCGCGCAAAAAGTTCCTGTCCCTCTTGCCGGACTTCCTGACGCAGCGCCAACAGCGCCTGTAACAATGCATCCGGCTGCATTGGTTTCGACATAGCACACACTGCCCTCTGCCGGCGAGACGAATCTGGATGGCGCAGAGAGGGGCGACGTGTTCACCGGCGAACGCGCCGCCTACCAGGGAGTCGGTTGGGGGCACATTCCAGAAGTCCGGCAAAGCGGTACTCCCTCTCCAGCCGCAGAGAGTGAAACGCAATTCCTCTCTCCAGCAAAGGAACGTTAGGGAGCGGCGCTGCCGGGACTTGAGAATGCGCCCGTCAATTGGTGCCGCTGAACAGCGGCTCTTCGGCGTCGAACTCGATCAGTTCGCCGGTTACCGTATAGATAACCCGCTCGCAGATGTTGGTCACCCGGTCACCGGCCCGCTCCAGATTGTGGGCTACCCACGACAGGTAGTTGGCGCGGTCAATCAGGCTCGGATTTTTGGTGACTACATCAATCAGTTCGCGATTGATGGTATTGTACCATGCGTCAATCACATCGTCTTCCAGCGGAATCGTCTTGGCAGCCTCCAAGTCCTGCGCGATAAAGGCATCCAATGCGCGGCGCAGCATATCGGCGACCTTATCGCACATCTGGGGAATCTCCACCAACGGCTTGACCAGCGGCTCGTGCCCCATCATCAGGTTGATGCGGCTGATCCCCTTGGCGTAGTCGCCCATGCGCTCCAGTTCCGTCGCCAACTCCAAAATCGCAGCCAAGAGGCGCAGATCGCCTGCCATGGGCTGCTGCGTCGCCAAAAGACTCAGCGCTGCATCCTCAATGGCGTAACGCTTGGCGTTGATCTCGCGATCATAGGCGATGATACGTTTGGCCGCGGCATGGTCGCGACTGCGCAGCGCCTGGACCGACTCCACCAGCGCCTGGCGTACCATGCTGCCCAACAACAGCACTTCATCCTGCAACCGCTGCAATTCGCGCACAAAGTGAGTTCGCGCCATGAGGGTGAGTCCGTTTCTGGCGTCGCTCCGGCAACGATGGTCTAGCCGAAGCGCCCGGTGATGTAGTCTTCGGTTTGCTTGTGCTTGGGCTTGGTAAAGAGTTCTTTGGTCGGCCCAAACTCCATGAGATGGCCCGTGCGGCTGTCATCCACCATGAAGAACGCGGTGTAATCCGAGACGCGCGCGGCCTGCTGCATGTTGTGGGTCACGATGATGATGGTGTAATTCTCCACCAACTCGCGCATCAGGTCCTCGATCTTGAGCGTGGCGATGGGGTCCAGCGCCGAACACGGCTCATCCATGAGGATGATGTCGGGCTTGACTGCAATCGTGCGCGCAATGCACAGGCGTTGCTGCTGACCGCCGGAAAGCCCCAGCGCGCTTTGGTGCAGTTTGTCCTTCACTTCATCCCACAAAGCCGCGTCGCGCAACGACTCCTCCACCAGTTCATCCATGTTGCCGACAAAGCCATTGATCTTGGCGCCCCAGGCGATGTTCTCATAGATGCTCTTGGGGAAGGGATTCGGCTTCTGGAAGACCATCCCCACATGGCGACGCACTTGCACTGGGTCCACCGTATCGGCGTAGATGTTCTGCCCGTTGAAGAGCACTTCGCCTTCGGTGCGGGCAATGGGGATCAGGTCGTTCATACGGTTGAAGCAGCGCAACACCGTGCTCTTGCCGCACCCCGACGGGCCGATCATGGCCGTGATTTTGTTGCGTTCAATGGAAAGATTCACATCGCGCACGGCATGAAACTTACCATAATAAATATTTAACTGGCGCGATTCAATCGCAGGTGTTGAATTGACAACAGTCATCAGCATCCCTCCCAAACAAAACCAGGCCGGTATATTCGGTTGGCCGCTATCGTTGCGCGGGGGCGTCCAGCACAGACAGCGATCACCACTGCTTGCGCATGCGCTGACGCATAATAATCGCCAGCGAATTCATAGTCAATAGGACGACCATCAACACTACAATACCGGCCGCAGCAAGCGCTGAGAACTCTCTCTGTGGCAATGATATCCAGTTGAAAATTTGAATAGGCATCACCGTAAAAATGTCCAAAGGACTGCGCAGGTCAAAGGCAATATAAGTTAACGCGCCAATCGTGATGAGCGGCGCTGTCTCCCCAATGGCGCGCGATAGGGCCAAGATAACACCCGTCAGAATACCGCTCATCGCCGACGGCAGAACATGATCGCGTGTGACCTGCCAGCGCGTCGCCCCCAGCGCGTAAGCTGCCTGACGCTGCGAGGACGGCACTGCGCGCAAGGCCTCTCGGGCGGCTACAATGATAATGGGGAGGACCAAGAGCGCCATTGTGAGCGCCCCAGCCAACAAACTACGACCGAGCCCCATATACCGTACAAAAAGCCCCAACCCCAGCAAGCCGTAAATAATCGAGGGGACACCAGCCAAGTTGGAGATATTGATCTCAATGATACGTGCGTACCAGTGGTCGCGACTGATGTACTCCTCCAGATAGATGGCGGCGCTGACCCCAAGGGGAAAGGCAATAGCCGCCGTGATCAGCATCATCCAGAAAGTACCCTGCAGCGCCGAACGCATGCCCGAGCGCTCTGCGAACCGCGACGGAAACTCCGTAAACAACTGCGGACGGAGCCACGGAAGCCCATCTACAATCACATCAAACAACAAGACTACCAAAAAAAGCAGGCCTATCATGATTGCGGCCAGACCAAGGGCCTCAAACACTCGACCGTAGGCATGACGGCGGCGAAGATTACTCACTTGCTCGCTACCAAAGGTACGTGCCGCAACTATCGTTTGTGTTGTTGAAGACATTATTCATACACCTCACGGAACCGCCGAGTTACATAATAGCTAATTAGATTCATAATCAACGTCAACACAAATAGCAAACTTCCCACGGCAAAGATCGTTTGATAGGCAATCGTGCCATGTGGCGTATCCCCAAGGCTGATCTGCACGATATAAGCCGTCATGGTTTCAATAGATTGGAGCGGATTGAAGGTGATTTTCGGCTGTTGGCCGGCCGCAATTGCCACAATCATGGTCTCGCCAACGGCGCGCGAGAGCGCCAGCACGAATGCCGCCACAATCCCAGAAAGTGCTGCCGGGACAACTACCTGGGTCGACACTTCCAGTTTGGTTCCACCTAGACCATACGCTGCCTCACGCAGCGAACGGGGAACCGCCGCCAGCGCATCCTCGGAAATCGATGCCACCATAGGCAACAACATGACCCCCATGACAATCGATGCGCTGGCAGCATTGAAGGTTTGTGTCTCCGGGAAAACCGATTTGAGCAGCGGGGTCACAAAAGTCAATGCAAAATAGCCGTATACCACTGTGGGAATGCCCGCCAAAACCTCAAGGACAGGCTTCAGAATCGCGCGCACTCGGTCTGACGCATATTCGGCTAAGTAGATGGCCGCCATCAAGCCCAACGGCACGGAAACCAGCATCGCGCCGATGGCGACCAAAAAAGTACCAAGCACAAGAGGCAGAACACCAAATTGCTTGGACACAAATAGCGGCGTCCAGCGTGTTCCGGTGAGAAACTCAACAATCGATACTTGTTGAAAAAAAAGCCACGTTTCCTGAATGAGCACACCTACGATGCCAAACGTCGTCAAAATAGACAACGTCGCTGCCGCAAACAGAAAAACACTGATGGCTACTTCATCTAGACGTCGGCTCTTCTGCGTTAGATTCACTGGAGAAAATCTGCCGGCACGCCTTTGATGCGCCGGTGGAACGGTTGACACAGCCACAACCACACCTCCTCGTAAGCCGGTTGATAATACATCGCCCCGGCGCGCTGCTTACAGTCCTTCATTGCGTATCTTAAGGCAGGTTAAGGATATCGAGGAAACGACGGCTCCCTCGATATCCTTGTCCCGTACCACACCGATTGATTCTTCACATGTCCGTACCCTGACCGTTGGGTCCGGACATCAACAGGTTACTTCTCTGCGCTCAACAGATCACTTAACGACACACCAACCTGCGAGCCGCCACCCGCATAGATTGAACCAGTCACGCGGGATTGTAAGCGGGCCAGCGCCAGGTCATAGATTTCTTGTGTCAAGGGCACGTACCCTACCTCCCTGGCCAAGTCGTCGACATTCTCCAGATAGAACTCGATGAACGTTTCGATAATCGGCTTCGCTTCCAGGCTTGCAGCATTGACGTAGATGAAGATCGGCCGGGAGAGCGGCTGGTAGGTACCGTTATTGACGGTTTCCTCGGTCGGGTAGACACAGCCATTGCCAGCGTCCACGGCCACCAACTTCAACTTGTCTGCATTCTCCTCATAATAGGCCAGGCCGAAAAACCCAAGCGCATTTTCGTCCCCAGCCACACCCTGGACCAGAATGTTGTCATCCTCACTCGGCAGGAAGTCGCCACGGCTTGCTCCTTCCTTACCGACAATGGCCTGGGTGAAATAGTCGTAAGTGCCCGAGTCTACACCGGCGCCGTACAGGTCCAGTGGGCGATCCGGGAAGCCTTCACGCACCTGGCTCCAGCTCATAATCACACCCTCGGCCTCCGGCTCCCAAACTCGCTTAAGTTCCTCAACCGTCAGGCACTCGACCCAGTCGTTAGTGGGGTTGACAATTACGGCCATGCCGTCATAGGCAACAGGCAACTCGATATACTCAATACCGTTCTCTGCGCACTGAGTGAACTCAGATTCCTTGATCGGGCGTGAAGCATTCGAAATGTCGGTTTCGCCATTGCAGAACTTCTTGAAACCGCCGCCGGTGCCTGAAATCCCAACCGGTACACGCGTATCCGGTGACACGTTGCGGAACTCTTCAGCCACCGCAGAAGTGAGCGGTGCCACCGTGCTGGACCCATCAATCAAGATCGTAGTCCGATCGACAGCTGGGGCTGCCTGGGCAGGTTCGGCCGGCGCAGGCGCAGAAGGCGCTGCTGGCACAGGAGCACAGGCTGTGACAACCAGCGCCAAGATCAAAACCAAGCCGATCACTAGACGTTGCATGCGTTGAATCTCCTCAAGTGAAGTAGCACGTTTAAATAGATCTTGCGGCAAGCGCCATACCTGCCCGACTTCCGGTTGCTCCAACGCAGGAGCACGCAGACGCAGGAGCACACAGAGTCGAACAAGCCGATGCCTTCACTAAGGTGGACTTGCGTCGTTAACGAAAGTCGAAGCGATTGCTCAACAAACAGTTAAGGATTTGTAAACGTTGCGTTAAGGCGAATTCTCAGCGCACGCCGCTCACCGCCGGCTGGCCGTCGGCCTGGGGCGGCGCGGCGACCCACTCCGGCAAGGGCGGCTGCCGTTCGTCCGCCGTGGGCATGGTAAAGTAAAAGCGGCTGCCTTTGCCCTCCACGCTCTCGGCCCAGATACGCCCGCCATGCGCTTGCACAATGTGCTTGGCAATCGCCAACCCTAGCCCCGTACCGCCCACGGCGCGCGAGCGATCCGTCTTATAAAAGCGCTCAAAGATGCGCAGCAAATCACGCTCGGCAATACCGATGCCGGTGTCCGCTACCGTTACCAACACTCCTTCGCGCGCCTCCGGTGAGCGCTGTGCCGTCACCCGGATAGAGCCGCCTGCCGGGGTGAATTTGATAGCGTTGTGCACCAAATTGGTCACCACTTGGTGAATGCGACCGGCATCCACCAGTACCAGCGGTAAGTCCCGCGGCACCTCGACATGGATCTCCAACTGGCTGCGCTCTATCTGGGGGCGCAGCCGGTCCACGGGTGGGCAAATGGCGGCCTGGGGCAGCACCGGATTCAAACGCAACGGCACTTGGCCGGACTCGATGCGCGATAGTTCCAGCAACTCCTCCACCATCTGCGTCAACGCGTCTACCTCGATCTCCATACGGTCGAGGAAGTGCTCCGCGGCGGGGGGGTCATCCAGCGCACTGTCGCGCAGGGTCTCCACCAAAGCGCGCAGCGACGCCATGGGGGTGCGCAACTCATGCGAAACGTTGCTGATAAAGTCTTGGCGCATCACCTGCAGACGGCGCACGTGGGTCAAGTCCTGGATCATGACCAGATAGCCGCGACCGGCGCGATGCAACAGCGGTGTCACCACCACACGCAGGAACTGTCCGCCGGTAAACTCGATGGTGGCAACAGCTTCGCGGCCCGCTTCCTGGCAATTTTTCCACACCTCGGCAATGCGATGATCGCGCACCGCCTGCACAAAAGTCCGGTTGATGGCCCGCTCCGGCGTGGTATCCAATAAGCGCGCCGCGGCGGGGTTCATCATGCGCACCTCGCCGCTGCGATTGAGGATCACCAACCCGTCGGTCATCACGTGCATGATGGTGTTGAGCCGGTCTTTCTCCCGCGCGCGCTTTTTCATCTGACTTTGCAGCTTGTCCGCCATGCGGTTGAACGAAGCCGCCAACCGCCCCAACTCACCGCGGTGCAACGAAAGAATGCGCGCATCCAGATCCCCCTCGGTGATACGCGCTACGACCCGGCTGATGTGCCGCACGCCACGCGCCGTATATTCGGCCCAGAAGACCACCGACCCCGCCAAGAGCAGCGCCAACCCTCCCCACGCCCAGGCGGTCGTCGCGCGCATCTGCCGCAGATCGGCTTCCAAAGAGAGGCGCGGGAAGGCAAAATGCAGCACCCCCCACGTTGCGCCGCCATCGCGCACCGGCACGGCAATATAGGTGAAGCGGGGACCGCGCTCCTCCTCCGCACGCACGCTGCGCCCCTCTTGACCGGCCAGGGCTGCACGCACTTCGGGTAGCTGTGTCCAGTCGGTAGGCGCCCCCGCGGTCGCAGCTCCACGTGAGTCGGCAACCAACCGCCCGGTGCTGCCGATGGCGCTGACGCGGGCATCGAGGAGCAAGGAGAGTCGTACCAGGTCGGTTTTGAGCGTATCCGGCCCGGCAAGCCAGTGCTGTACCAACGTAGGCATTTGTGCAGCAGCGCGCACCTGGGCAAAGAGCACGCGCTCGTGCGCGGCACGCATCTGCTCCTCCAGTTGCCAGGCCAACCAGATCGCCGCCAGCGCCGTCAACCCAATGACCACCAACGCCACGGCATAGGCCACCCGCCAGCGTATCACACGCGCGCGGCCCAACCAGACATATAGCCGGTCGCGCCATACCTGTGCGCGACCATTTCGCGGAGCATCCATTGCCACCTATCCCTGGGCGGTCGTCGCCCCGGCACGACGCAGCCGCGACCGGTTTCGTCACGGGTACATCCCAAATCGGGGCAAATCATCCTGCGGAGTACAGCGGGCTATCCTCAAATGTACCGGAATCCTCACGTAGGATGACGGTGCTACGCTCCGACCTTGAAATGTTCTTCCGCCACCGCTCGCCCTGCTTCCAGATCTGTCTTGGTCTATCCTGCGACGGAGTTGCCCAACGCGTCCACGTAAACATAGGCGCGTTAAAGAACAGCGAGTCGCTTCGTTAACAATGGCCACATGCCCATTAACGATTAATTAACAAGCACCCATGGGCGGCAAAACAAAAGGGCGTCACCATCCGGCAACGCCCGTCACATCCTCTTTCCCCCGCCGTTGCCTATCCCTCGAAGCGATAGCCGATGCCGCGCACCGTTACGATGCGCGTCGGGTTGGACGGGTCTTCCTCCACCTTCTCACGCAGCCAGCGCACGTGCACATCCACCGTGCGGCTGCCGCCGTCATAGTCCCACCCCCAGACACGCTCCAAGATCAGGTCCCGGCTGAGCACGATCCCCTTGTTGCGCGCCAAGAAGACCAACAGGTCGAACTCTTTGGGTTTGAGGTGAAAGAGCTGGCGGCGATAGGTCATCTCCCGGCGCCCCAAGTCAATCACCAGGTCGCCGAACGTCAACCGCTCGGTGGAGATGCCCTCTTCTGCAGACGCGCGCTCCTCGCCCGCGACCTCCTCGCGCACCATCCGCACCCGGCGCAGCAGCGCCTTGACGCGCGCCATCAGTTCGCGCATGGAGAACGGCTTGGTCAAATAGTCGTCTGCACCGACTTCCAAGCCCACGATCTTGTCCACCTCATCCCCCCGCGCAGTGAGCATGATGATGGGCACGCTCATCTCCTGACGCAGGATGCGACAGACCTCATAGCCGTCCAACGACGGCAACATGACATCCAACACCACCAAGTCCGGTGGGTCCTTGCGCGCGCTTTCTAGCGCCTTCAGCCCATCGGTCGCCACCCGCACTTCATATCCCTGCCGCGCCAAGCTATACTCCAGCGTATCCACCAGCGACGGCTCATCCTCCACCACCAAGACCTTCTGCCCGCCCCCCGCGTCGTTGCGCTTGCTCTTGTCCATGACCGAATCACGTGGTTTCATGTTCGCCTGCCGCGCTCCTACCGGTCCCATCCCAGGACCCAACTCATCCCGAACACCCGGTCGCCTAATTCCCGCGTTCGCGCCCATTACAACCCACAACGGCATAAACTGCAACTCGCCACCCCGTGCGCGACGCATCCCGGCGCTGCTCTGCGACAACCGGGGATGCGCCATGCCCCCGGCAACCACAAAGCGTGCTAGACTTATCACTCTAGCCTTATCGTTGAGGAAACTCGTCAAAATCGTGTGCCCGACGGCTCCCGGAACGGATACCGCCCGCCTAGAAAGTCCATCATGTCGCAGCTTACCATCTACGTTGACTACCTTTGTCCCTATGTCCACCGCGCCATCGAATGGATCGCAACACTCCGCCAAAGCGGCACAGCGTTGCCGCCCGTGCGCTGGTGCT
>CAKZVN010000360.1 GCA_937922105.1 uncultured Litorilinea sp. | reverse complement strand
ACTGGCGTCCGGTGCGGCGGGCGCGCTCTCGTTTACGTCGGGTGTGTCCGGAAGTTTGATCGGCGTCATGGTGGCAGTGGCGCTGATGCCCCCACTGATGGTTTTTGGTCTACTGCTGGGTGATGGTCAATTCCAGGTCATGGGCCGGCAAGACGACATGCCACCCCGACGGATAGGTGATGCTCGTGCGTGGGCTGGTCCAGCGTTCCAAGACGGTGAGGTCGAAATCATCTTGCGTGATGGTAACGGTACGATCGTCGGCGTGGATCAAGGTCCCCTCGAATTGGCCCACCGCTTCGCCCTCGGCGGTACGAATCTGCGCAAACATCAGCGCCACGCCGTTGTCCAGCTGCACACTGAACCAATCCCAGCCGACCGCGTTCTCGCTGAGTGCGCTGGTGCCGAACTCGTGGTCCATCCAGCTTAGCCCGCGCACCGGGATGGTGCGCCCGCGCAGCGTCAGCGTGCCGGTGGTCTCCAGGCCGATCAAACTATAGTAATAGCTGGCGTTGCCTGGTTCCGGCCCCTTTTGGCTCAACCCTGCCACGCCATGCAAAACCGGCGGGCGCGTTTGGCGCAGCTCCAGCGCCAGCGCCACGGGTTGGCCCGTCGCGTCCACATCGGCAGCGACCATGCGCATCACGTCCGGCGCGATCTGGCTGACCTCCCAATCTTCCAACCAAACATGAAAGGCAGGCTCACCCACTGCGCCCGCCAAACCACCTGCCCCGCGGCTGAAGCGCTCGAAGCTCACGTGGCGATTGCCGGGAACATCGGTGACGGCAAAGTGGGCCATATAGACCTGGTTGGTCGCCAGCGTAGACTCGCGCAGCGCCATTTCCGGCGTCAACGCGCTGCGAAAGATGGTGAACTGATAGCCGTAACGGTTGCCCTGGTCGTCTTGCAAATTACCGGTGTAGTACCACCATTCGGTCTGGTATTCGGGGTGCGCGCCGTGGTCCGCCGGGAAGACCAACGGGCGCGGCTCCAGGGCGCGGGCAAAGGCTGCGTCGGCTTCCCCGCTGAGCGCGGCGACCACGTTGGCGCCGGTGATGGGACCGCTTGCCGGCGCCAAGCTACAGCCTGCGCTCAACCACACGAGGAGGAACAGCGCCGTCCATTGCACCTTGCGCCGGCGCGGGCGTGGTGTGCGCGGCACCGGGACCGGTGCGGGTTGGAGTTGCCCACCCTGCAAGCCCTCCGCCACCTCCTCGAGCCAGCGGCGTACCCGGCGCAGCGCCTCCTGCGCCTGGCGGACGGGCTGGGGAAGGGCGCGCAGCCAAGCGCGCCGTAGCATGTTCTGTCGTCCAGTCATCGCACTTTCCCAAATCATAAGACCGGCTAGCCGCCGGTTGAGACGTTCCGGTCGCCGGGTCATCCTGCCGGCGGGTCGCGCCTTGTCGAAGCTGTGCGCGTGTCGGCTGAGTATCGCGCCAAGCAGCCCGTGTGTCGGTGCTCTGCCGTCCCATCCGGCGCACAAGCTGGGCGTGTCGCGGATTGCGTCCCGGCGTCCACAATTGTAGACTGTGCGTGCACAGCGAGTTTGCCCGAGATTCACGCCACCATCGACGACACGCGACAACGTCCGGCAGAGAACGGCACGGAGCCGGCAAAGGAGAGGGAATGCATGAGCAATGCGATAGCCCATGTCCTGGGCATTGACATCGGCGGCAGCGGCATCAAGGGCGCGCCGATCAACATTCTGCGCGGGGAACTGGTGGGCGAGCGCCACCGCATCCCGACCCCAGCCCCGGCAACGCCCGACGCGGTCGCGGAGGTCGTGGGCCAGTTGGCGCGCCATTTCGACTGGCGCGGTCCCATCGGCTGCACTTATCCCGGCGTGGTGCGCCACGGCATGATCTACACCGCGGCCAATGTCCACAAATCGTGGATCGGCACCGACGCGGTGACGCTCTTCGAACGTGCCACCAGTTGCCCGGTGCGCGTGCTCAACGACGCCGACGCCGCAGGCTTAGCCGAGATGACCTTCGGCGCGGGCCAGCATCGCCAGGGTGTGGTCATTCTACTCACCTTCGGCACCGGCATCGGCACCTGCATCTTCGTCAACGGGCAAGTGTTGCCCAACACCGAATTGGGCCATCTGCCCATTCGCGGCAAGTCGGCGGAGCTACGCGCCTCGGCGAAAGTGCGCGAGGATGAAGACCTCACCTGGGCCGAGTGGGCAGAGCGAGTCAACGAATACTTGGCCGCGCTGGAGTTCTTCTTCTCGCCCGATCTCTTCATTATCGGCGGCGGGGTGAGCAAGCGCCAGCACAAGTTTCTCCACCTGCTCAAGACCAACGCCGAGATCGTTCCGGCGCGCCTGCTCAACGACGCGGGCATCATCGGCGCGGGCTTGGCCGCGCGCGACCTGGTCATCTTGCCGAGCGAAGAGGAGGAGACGCCTGCGCCCGTGACCGGTACTCAAGCCGCCGAGGAGATTGCTGCCACACCGGACGCGCCCCCGCCCGGTACGGAGGACGACTAGCCATGTCGCCGCCTCCGCTCGACCAGCAGGTCACTTTTCTCTATACCCAGGACTTGGAGACTTCCCACGCTTTTTATGCGGGCGTGTTGGGGCTGCCCCTGGTCTTGGACCAGGGGACGTGCCGCATCTATCGCGTGAGCGGAACGGCGTTTGTGGGGCTATGTCGCCGCGCCGTCGCAGCCAACCCCGACGGCATCATCCTCACGTTGGTCAGCGCAGACGTAGACGGCTGGCATGCCCACTTGGTCGCGCACGGTGTTCCCATCGAAAAGCCGCCCAGCTACAACCCGGCGTACAACATCACCCACTGCTTCCTGCGCGACCCCAACGGCTATCTGCTGGAGATCCAAACCTTCCACGATCCGGCTTGGCCCGCGGCATAGCACGTCTATTGCGCGCTCCCCTCTTCAAAACTCGTAGCGACCGAGGAAGCCGGCGCACCGCGCCGATCATTCGACCACGATCTGGGCCAAGCCAGGTGCGGGGTCAGGATAGCGCAGCTCCAGCGACTCCAGCGTCTCGACGATAACTTGCGAGACCAAGAGATTGCGAAACCACTTACGGTCGGCGGGAACCACGAGCCAGGGCGCGGCTGCGTGGCTGGTCTGCTCCAACATGGCGGCGTAGGCCGCCATGTAGTCGTCCCAGCGCGCCCGCTCGGCCAAATCCACCGGGTTGAACTTCCACTGCTTGGTGGGGTCGTCCAGCCGCGCTTGCAGGCGGGCGCGTTGCTCCTCCTTGCTGATGTGCAGGAAGAACTTGAGGACGGTTGTGCCCTCATCCGCCAACATCTGCTCGAACGCGACGATGTGGGCATAGCGTCGCGACCAGACCGCCTGCGGGACCAGCTCGCGCACGCGCACGATCAGTACGTCTTCGTAATGGCTGCGGTTAAAGATGACCATCTCACCGTTGGCGGGGACATGGGGATGGATGCGCCAGAGATAATCGCGCGCCAACTCGGCAGGCGTGGGAGCCTTGAAGTTGGCAATGCGGACTCCTTGCGGGTTGACGCCGGCAAAGACATGGCGGATCACCCCGTCTTTGCCGCTGGTATCCATGCCCTGCAAGATAATCAAGAGACGGTGCTTGCCCTGGGCATAGAAGATTTCTTGCAACTCGCTGAGCCGCGCGGTTAGGGCAGCCAGTTCGTTGCGCCCCTCTTTTTTGTCGCCGTTGAAATTGCCGGTGGCGCGCGGGTCCCATGCCGCCAAGTCCACGGCTTGACCGGGCGACACAAAAAAGCGCGCGCTGTCGACGCGGTCGCGGGGGACGCCGTTTGCTTGCTCACTTTGCGGGGTGCCGGTTCTGTCCATGTCGCGTCCTTACTGTTGGATGGTGCGCATCCGGTCCATCCATCTGCCGGGAAGTTGCGAGTTTCCAGGCCGATGGGTCGTTGCGTGCAAAGCTGTGCGCTTGCCCCGTCACGGTAGTCCGGTGCTATACTGGGGTCTATCCATGGGATTGGATCGCATTGTCGCCTACCCTACCACAAGCCCCAGGAAGGGAGCAAGCCTGCCGTGAGCGCCTCTGTATGCCACATGGGCGGCAAATCTCGTCGTCCCCCTGACCGCAGTGAAGGGTCCCAGTCTGGGTGGGGAGGACTCGCGCCGCTCCCCAGATTCTGTCTGAAAAATCGCTACGCCGTCGTCATGTTGAGTTCCCACGCCGAAAAGCGCCGGAGAAACCTGCTGTGAACAGCCCCCTGCCTGTGTTCCGGCTGGACGGGAGCGTCGCCTGGATCACCGGCGCGTCGCGCGGGATCGGCGCGGCGATTGCCGAGAGCTTTGCCGCCGCGGGCGCAACCGTGGTGCTCAGCAGCCGCAAACAAGACGGGGTGGAGGCTGTTGCCGCCGCGATTCGCGGCGCAGGCGGCACAGCCCATGCCCTCGCCGCGCATACCGGTGACCGCGCCGCGCTGGAGCAGGTGGTCAAAACCATCGGCGAACGCTGCGGGCGGCTGGATATTGTGGTCAACAACGCCGCTACCAACCCCCACTTCGGCCCCTTGCTGGAGGCTGAGGAGAGCCACTGGACCAAGACGCTGGATGTGAACGTATTGGGCTATTGGCGCACAGCACAGGCTGCGCTGCCGCTATTGGCGGCGCAGGGGGGCAAGGTGATCAACGTCGCCTCAGTGGCAGGGCTGCGCGCCCAGCCTCACATGGGTCTCTACAGCGTGAGCAAGGCTGCGGTGATCATGCTGACCCAAGTTCTGGCCGCGGAGTTGGCCCCGCACAACATTCAAGTCAACGCCATCGCGCCGGGCTACGTGGAGACGCGCTTCAGCCAAGCTATCTGGGACGACCCCGCGCGCGCTGCGACCATGCTAGCCGCAGTGCCCCAGGGGCGCTTCGCCCGGCCCGCCGAGATTGTGGGCGCGGCGCTTTACCTGGCGTCCCCGGCTTCCAGCTACACCACCGGCGCAGTCTTGGTGGTGGACGGCGGTCAATTGCCCGGCAGCGATGCCATCCGGCCTGTATAGCTTACTACGCGCCGGCATCCCCGGCGCAAAGGACCCACCATGCCCGATCCGCGACTCCATATCATTCAAGGCGACATCACCACCCTGGCGGTGGATGCCATCGTCAACGCAGCCAACCCGTCGCTGCTGGGCGGGGGTGGTGTGGACGGAGCCATTCACCGCGCCGCGGGACCGCAACTTTTGGCCGAATGCCGCACACTGGGCGGCTGCGCCGTAGGCGAAGCCAAAATCACACGCGGCTACGACTTGCCCGCGCGCCATGTGATCCACACGGTCGGCCCCATCTGGCGCGGGGGTAGCCAGGGCGAAGTCGAGGCATTGGCGCGCTGTTATCGCAGCGTCTTGGCGCTGGCGACCGAGCACGGTCTGCGTACCCTCGCCTTCCCGTCCATTAGCACCGGGGCCTACGGCTTTCCCATCCGCCGCGCCGCGCGTATTGCCTTGCGTACCATCTTGGCCTATCTCGACTATCATCCCAACTTGGAGCAGGTGATCTGTGTCTGCTTTACGCGCGCGGACTGGGAGGAATACATGGCAGCACGCGCATTCGTGGACCCGCGCGTCTAGCCTGGCGCGGCGCGCATTTGCCGCGCCGGCGGGCAAGCGGTACACTTCCCATCATAGCCGGACGCACCGGCGCAGCCATCACCCCACAAGGAGCTTGCCGTGAGCGACTATCTTGATGACGACGGGACCAATCACCTGGACGACCGCCGCCATGCCAACGGCCTGCGCGCGTATGAAGCCGTGGGCGCGTTCATGCGGGAGGACGGTTGGCATCCCCAACCCCTGGAAGACCGCTATGTCTATCGCGCCCTCTTTTCCGGCGCCAACGGTGAAGTTACCTGCTTTGCCCAGGTGCGCGTCGAGTTGGAGCAGTTCCTCTTTTACGTGGTGATGCCCAATCGCGTCCCCGCCGACCGCCGTCTTGCAGTCGCCGAGTTTATCACGCGCGCCAACTATGGTCTGCGTATCGGCAACTTCGAGTTGGATTTCAGCGACGGCGAGGTGCGCTATAAGAGCAGCCTGGACTTTGAGGGCGCCGAGTTGACGCCCACCTTGATCCGCAACGCCATGTACCCCGCGGTACAGACCATGGACCGCTACATGCCGGGTATCCTGGCTGTGACTTACGGCGGCAAGTCGCCCGAGGAGGCAGTCGCCGAGATCGAGGAAGCATGAGCAAGCCGGAACCGTCGCGTCGCGTCGTCTATTCCACCGACCCGGAGCCGGAAGCCCCCGCGGCGCCGGCCGCGCTGCCCACCAACCCGGCTGCGGTGGTGCGCTCGCGCCAACTCAATACGCCCGTGCTAGTGGCGCTGGAGCGCAAGGGTCGCGGGGGAAAGACGGTCACGGTGATCAAACAGGTGATGAGTCCGCCCCAGGGCAAACAGGCGCTGCTCAAGTTGCTCAAAACCAAGCTGGGCACAGGCGGCGCGCTCAAAGAGGAGGAGTTGGAGATTCAGGGCGACCATCGCGACGCCATCGTCGCGCTGCTCAAAGAACTGGGCTATCAAGCCAAGCGCGCCGGCGGGTGAGCAGTTTCAGAGGTGCTTGGCGATCAACTCCTTAACGTAGTCGGGAATTTCCCGTTGGAGTTCCCGCGTGCGTTGCCGGAGACGTTCATACTCGGAGAGTTCTTCTTCAGCCCAGATGATATCCACGCGCCGAATTTGCCGCATGGCAATGTGTTCATAACTTTCCGGATAGGCCCAATAGCACGTCCGACAAACCGTTACATCCTTCAGCTCTTGCCAGTTGAGACAATGTTCACACGACCAGGACTTCGCACGGTTGGCAGAGCCGCACAACAGCATATAGTTCTTTGGATCATGGACAGCGCGCGCATCATCTCCGGCAATCTCAAACAGAATACGATGGTCGATCTGTAGGTCTTGGGGAGCAAATGCCTCCAGGTAAATGGCGCAACGGCTTCCATGCTGTGCAATCAATTCGGCCTTCAGAGTTTTGGAAAAGCTCGTCCGCCCTGCCCCCTTCACAAAACTTGATGCCCCCGCGTCACCGAACCGATAAGCACCGATCTTCCGACCATCACTTCCAACGACTCGGAATGTTTCCAACGGAATCCCTTGTTCACGCACATCACGCGCAGCTCTAGGCGGGTGATTGTAACCGTACTGTGTCTTTAGTTCTTCTGTGGTAATGTAGCCGTGCTTGAGGATATGATCAATAACTGTGCGCGGCCGTTTCGCCGTCACCGCTTGACACCTTGCGATGAACTCAGGAGGCAAGTCGGGGAAATTCACCGGACGAAGTCCTCAAGTAGCGGCAACTGTTCTTTGTGCAAAGCACGGGACAGCGGTAGGCGAGAGGACAACTCATGCGCAAGCATAGGCGACAGGTAGAGTGATTCAATTGTCACGTCGTTCCGCCCCAGCAGAGTTGCTTGGGTAGAACGTCCTGCGTGTAACTCAAT
>CAKZVN010000359.1 GCA_937922105.1 uncultured Litorilinea sp. | reverse complement strand
GTAACATAGAGATCGCCCGCGCCCGGTAAGGCAATCACGCTCTCGCGGCGCCCCCCAGCGTAGGTCACCAAATACTCCATCTCGCGCAGCCCCTGGGCAAAGATCGCCGCAGCCAGATTGTGCATGACCGCATCGTTCTCGCGTGTGCCCTCCCGCTCCAGCAACCCGCCCACAATCCCCACCGCCAGGGCATAGATGTTCTTGAGCGCCACGCTCATCTCCACGCCCACCACGTCCGTGCTGGTCCAAATGTGGTAGTAGGGCGTGCGCAACAGCCCGGCGAGCCGATCCAGGAGCACCGGATCGTGCCCCGTAAAGACCACGCAGGTAGGCCTGCGCACCGCCAACTCGCCTGCAATCGAGGGGCCGCCCACCGCGGCGATGGGCAACTGGGCTGCCAGGGTCGCGGGCAAGCCGTCGCGCAAGACATCGGGCAGAATGCGTAGCCGCCGCCCGTCGCCTTCCAGTCCCTTGGTCAACATCAGAACCGGCACACCGGGCGGCAACGTCTCGCCCAACATCATCGCGGCCCACTCCACGCCCAACGAGTTGACGCCCACCACCACCAAGTCGGCCCCCGCCGTCGCCTCCGCCAAACGATCATAGGTATAGGGTGTGACCCGGTCCGAGAGTTTGACGCGCAGCCGCGGGTGCACGCCGCTCTCGTGCAACTCCTCGATGATCTCGTCGTCCAGGTGCGTGCCCACCAGGCGCACACTGTGCCCATTGTCAGTGAGGGGCGTGCTCACCGCGCTGCCCATCAACCCCGCGCCCAAGATCACCACCGTCGCCATACAAGCCCTCTTAGTCCGCTGCACCGGCAGAGAGCGTCGCCGCCACAGGGCGCGCAGTGTCACTCTCGTCTTGCGCCGCCGGTCGCGCCAATGCCACCGCTGCCAATACAATCAGCAAAATCCAGATGGCGTTAGAGACAGCCAGATGGATCAACTGAATGGCAACCGGCGCCTTGAGCACCACATTGATCGCGCCGATCACCAATTGCCCCACATAGAGCGCGCCCAGCCAAAACGCCAAACGCGCCGCGAGGGGCGAAGGTCGCAGCCGCCGTGCCGTCCAGACTGCCAGCCACAACAGCCCGCCCACCCCAAACGCAATCAACGGGTGATAGATGCGTAAGTCTACCAGCGCCGCCACGATGGCGTTGTCCTCGGGGGAGATGCCCGCGGTAAAGACCAATGTATCCCCCAGCGCGGTCACTGCGCCGCTTGCGCCCAGGACCAACATCCCCAGCAGCGCTGCCGCCAGCGTCCCCAGCAGCAGCGGACCCTGCCCGCGCAGCCGGATGCCCGGCGCGCCGCCGGCAAACCAGGCCGTCAGGGTCAACGCAGCCAGCAACAGGAAGGTGTTCATCAGATGGCCCGCCATCCAAAAGGCACGCGCCACCGACACGTTGTGCGCCACCAGCTCCAACAAGACCAGCGCCGCGCCGATCAGCGCCTCCACGATCATGAGCACCAGGGAGATCAGCGCGGCACGGCGCACCGGATGACCCGGCCCAAAAACCCGCCACGCCCACGGCACCATCGCCACCACGGCAAAGAGCGCCAGCCCCGACGTCACCCGATGGGAAAACTCGATCAGCGTCTCGACCTCCGGCGCACGCGGGATCACCTCGCCGTTACAGAGGGGCCAATGGCTGCCGCAACCTGCGCCCGACCCGGTGGCGCGCACAAACGCCCCCCACACAATCACAAAAATGTTATAGGCCAACACCCCCCACGCAAAGAGGGCGTAGCGCCGCGCGCCCTGCGCGCTCGACACCAACACGCTCATTCGTTGATCCTCATTTCACTGCTAACTGTACTCACTACAGTACCCGCGTAATCTGCAAGAACTCCTCGCCCTGGGCCTGGTTGGCTGCGGCGAGCGCCTCTTGGCTGCCCAACGCCACCACGCGCCCTTGCGCGGCAACGGCATCCAGCACCTCGGCAAAAGCGCGGAAGTGGGCTGCGGTCGTGCCCAAGACCTGGTCGCGCGTGGCTTGGCGGTCGGCGTCGCTTTCGCCCAGCAAATAGCGCGTCAATGCAGTATACCCCTTCGCGTCGGGCAATTCATAGCCGTCCAGATTGCCCACCGCGCCGATGATGCTCTTGGTCAGGTCGTCGTCGCTCAGGTCCAGCGTGCGCAAAAACTCCGGCGTGCGGTCATAGACCGCCAGCGTGTCCAGCAAGTTCGGATCGCGGTAGGAGAGATAGGTTAACACCCCGGACTGGCGACTGAAACGACAGAACGCACCATAGGCGCCCCCCTGTACGCGAATCTTTTCCCATAAATAGCTGGTACGCAAGTGGTTGGTGATCACATGGATGGAGCCGTGATACTCGTAACCCAGGCTGTAGAGATTAGCGCCCTTGCCCACATAGTTTACCTGTGCCGGCATGGACAACCCCTCGTCCACGGTCACGCGCGGCGGCATCCAGCTTGCGCGGGTGGCGGGCGCTGCCGGGAAAGCTGCCACCAGTTCGCGCAAATGCGGCTCGAAGCTGCGCCAGTTATCCGCATCCAGCGTCACATTGGCGATCATGGCTTGGCGGTTGATTACTTGGTTGCGCACCGCCTCCAGCTTTGCCAGCGCCCCAGGCCAATCCTGGGTCATCTCATCCACAAAGCGGCGCAAGAACATCAGATAGTCCAGCCCGCCCATCTGCTCGCTCGCCCAACTCGCGGTGCTGAACCCGGCGCGCAGCCGCCCATCCACCACCGAATGGCCTGACGGTGTCAGGCTCGCCTCCAGCCGCGCCTTGCTCTTGAGCACCATCTGGCGCAGCCGCTCCGGGTTGTCCAGCTTCACCGTGAGCAAAATATCGCGCAAGATGTCCAGCATGGCGGGCGCTTGAGCCATGGTCGCCTTGCCGTGCACCATCAGCCAGGCAATCCCCTCGGGGTCATCACACTTGGACGAGATCAACGTCGAAGGCGAAATACCACCCGTAGTACGCCCGATGCGCTGCGCCAGTTTCACATAATCCTCACGCTCGGTGCCGATCTCCACTAGCGCATTGGTGAAGAGCCTGGCATAGGGCAAGAGCGCCGGGTCCAGCCCATGCAGGTCGAAGCCCAGGTCCAGATAGACAATGCCGTTGGTGAAGAGATCATGGTAGAGCAAGCGGCTGCCCTGAATCTCGCCCAACTCCGTAGGGATGGGCTTGACCTCGCGCTCCAAATCACTCAGTTTGAGCGTGGGCAGCAGCGCCAGCAATTCGGGCGCATCCGGCGTCTCCTGCAAGCGCTTCAGTTCCGCGGTGTTGGCGACAATCGCGGCGAGATCGGCTGCGTTCATGCGCTGCCGCGCGGCGTCCAAGCGCGCCTGCTCCGCAGCCTCCAAGCGGCGGTTGTGCTCCGGGTCCGGCTCCAAGACCACCGTCACCCGGTGGGCATTGTGCAACAGGTGCTCGCGAATAAAGCGCTGCAAATAGTCCGGGTCGCTATCCAGCGCCCGGCGCACCGCAGCCAAAGGCCCCTCGAAAGCCAGGGGGGCGACCGGGTCACCGTCATAAATCCAGCTACGCAGGCTGCGCATGATGGTCGCCAAGCCGCGCGGGAAGGAACCGGTATTGTTTTCGCGCAGGCTGAACTCGAAGGTGTTGTAGGCTGCCTCCACCATCTCCGGGTCAATGCCGTCGCGCGCCAACTGCGCCAGCGTGGTCAAGATCAACTCCTCGACCGCGGCGTCGCTGCCGGGTTGAATACCCCGCATCCCCACGCTAAAGGTCATCTCGCGCAGTGTCGTGCTCAGCCCGCCGCCGGTGACATCCTCCCCCAGCCCCGAATCCACCAGCGCCTTGCGCAGCGGCGACGCTTGTGTGCCCACCAGCGCATAGGAGAGCAGGCTCAACCCCATGACCAATTCGGGGTCATTCCCCTCCGGCAACAGCCAGTTGACCTGCACCAATGCCTTCGGGGCCTGTTCGCCCGCATCGTCCACGCCATAGGTCTTGACCACGCGACGCGGCTGATCGAAGCGCGGCTGCAAAGGCGGCAACGGTGCGGGCGACTGTGCGCGGAAGCGGCTCAGCACCTCGTCCAGGCGGCGCAGCCGCTCCGTGGGATCGTCGTCGCCATAGAACAGGATCAACGCATTCGACGGGTGATAGTAGTCAGCGTGAAAGCGCGTGAATTGCTCGTAGGTCAGATCGGGGATCACCGCCGGATCGCCGCCCGAGTCCAGACCGTAGGGCGTGTCGGGAAAGAGCGCATG
Organism: uncultured Litorilinea sp.; assembly: GCA_937922105.1. Lineage (GTDB taxonomy): Bacteria > Chloroflexota > Anaerolineae > Caldilineales > Caldilineaceae > QEUY01. The sequence goes on along the minus strand of CAKZVN010000359.1, from coordinate 1,987 downwards.
TTGCCCGGCGCGATAGAGCAGGCTATCCGGTGACGAGTACGCGCCCTTCATCTCGTTGAAGACCACCCCGCGCAACTTGAGCGGCGCGTCCATGCTCTCCAGCTCGAAGTGCCAGCCCTCCTGGTCCAGATGGTGGCGCGTGATCAGCGGGAAAAAGACCGCATCCAGATAGACATCCACCAAGTTGTAGAAGTCCTGCAAGTTGGTGCTGGCGACCGGATAGACCGTGCGATCCGGATAGGTCATGGCGTTGAGAAAGGTCTTGAGCGACCCCTTGATCAGCTGGACAAACGGCTCCTTGAGCGGATACTTCTGCGAGCCGCCCAAGACCGCGTGCTCCAGGATATGCGCGATGCCGGTAGAATCCGGCGGCGGCGTGCGAAACGCCACACAAAAGACCTTGTTCTCGTCGTCGTTGACCAACGACAGCAACCGCGCGCCGCTGCCCACATGCCGGTACAAGCGCGCCTCGGTGTTGATCTCGCGCACCGTCTCGGTACGCACCAACTCAAACCCATGTTCAAGTGTCATGACTGCCGGTTACCCTTCTCACAATACCCTCACCGCGCGGGCTTGCCGCGCGCCCATCCGTGATCGTCACGCACCGGCGCAAGCACAGGCCTCCGCTTGCGCCACCGCCTCCAGCAGCGCGGGCAACTCAGCCAGCACCGCAGCCAGCCCGCCGCGCAATTCCCCCTGGGGTGGGCGGGCCTGGCGGTCCGCGGCGGCATCCCCCACCGTGACCAGCGCCGCAAAGCAAAGACCCGCCTCCTGGCACAGCGCAGCTTCGGGCGTCACATTTTGCCCGATCACATCCGCGCCCCACAGCCGGTAGAGGCGCGCCTCTGCGGGTGTTTCCCGGCGCGGGCCATCCACGCCTAGATAGACGACGTCCACCGCAAAAGGCAGCGCCGCTTGCAGCGCCGCAATCAGCCGGGGACAAAAGGCCGGCGCGCCGGATTCAGGCTTGGCGGGTGGCGCGCCGGCAAAGCTGGCTGCCTGTCGCGTCCAGTCAATATAGTCTACCACCACCCCGGCTTGACCGCGCGGCAAGACCGGATTCAGCCCGATCACCTGGTCCCACGCCACCACGCGGCGCACGCCCAACTGCCACGCCGCGTAGATCGTCGCGCGCGGGTCGGTGCGCGTCGCCGGGCCGGAATATGGCTGGAGCCAGACCGTCTGCCCGCTTGGCAGCCGGCGCAGCGCCAACGGCCCCACCGGGCCATACGGCGTGGTGACAGTGCGTTCTTCCACCAGCGCGCCCAGTTCATCCAACGCAGCAGGCGGCAGCAGCACAGCCACCAAAAGCATCACGTCCGCGCCGGCAGACGCATGCGGAAAACGATCATGCGGGCCGGCATCGGTTGCCGGTTCTGCGTGCGAAGAATTCATCGTTGCCTAATCCCCGGTCCCGTCTGCTGCCGGATACGCCGTCGTTATCCCCCGAAAAGTAGCTGGGCCATACAAACCGGCCCATCTCTCCCATTCTGAGGGTCACATCCTTGCCTGCGCGACACAATAGCATCCTTTGCCGCGGCGGGCAAGCCGGCCCGGTGTCGTCAACGCCAGCGCCAAATCGCCAACCCTGCCAGCACCCGTAGCCCCGCAGCCAACAGCAACGTCTCGGTCAGCCCGAGCCACCCGGCAAAAAGCGAACCACTCAACGAACCGGTCAGCGTTGCGGCGCTGAGCGCCAAATTATACCAGGCCAAGTAGACGGGTCGTTCGTCGGCAGGCACCTGCGACAACAGGTACATCCCCACCGCGCCCGCTACCATAAACCACGAAATCCCACCGATCACCGACGTCAGCACAAAGAGACCGAGAGTATAAGAAACAGTGGTCAACAAGGGATAGGTGCTCAGGATCAGCGCGCCCACCACCGCCAGCCGGTGGGTTCCCCAGCGCGCGCTCAGCCAGGCAAAGCGCAATGACCCCAACAACACCGTAAAATGGAAAGCTGCGGTCGCCAACCCGATCTCCC
>CAKZVN010000358.1 GCA_937922105.1 uncultured Litorilinea sp. | reverse complement strand
GGAACTGATGCCTTCGTTGTACATGATGTCGAATTCCGCTACCTTGAAGGGGGGCGCGACCTTGTTCTTCTTCACGGTAACGCGCGTGCGGTTGCCTACTACATCGCTCCCCTGTTTGATGGACTCGATGCGCCGCACATCCAGCCGCACGCTGGCGTAGAACTTGAGCGCCATGCCGCCGGTGGTGGTCTCCGGGTTGCCGAACATCACGCCGATCTTCTGGCGCAGCTGGTTGGTGAAGATCAGACAAGTGTCGGAGGTCTTGACTACGCCTGCGAGTTTACGCAAGGCCTGGCTCATGAGGCGCGCCTGCAAGCCCACATGACTGTCGCCCATCTCGCCTTCGATCTCGGCGCGCGGCACCAGCGCCGCCACCGAGTCCACCACCACCACATCCATGGCGCCGGAACGGACCAACGCTTCAGCGATTTCCAGCGCCTGCTCACCGGTATCAGGCTGGCTGACGTAGAGGCTGTTGACATCCACGCCGATGCGCGCGGCGTAGGCTGGGTCGAGCGCATGTTCCACGTCAATGAATCCGCAGATGCCCCCTGTGCGTTGCGCCTCGGCGATGACGTGTAGACAGAGGGTGGTCTTGCCGGAGCTTTCCGGGCCGTAGACCTCGATGATGCGCCCTTTGGGCAAGCCGCCCACGCCCAGCGCGATGTCCAGGCTGAGGCTGCCCGTGGGGATGGCTTCAACCTGGAGGCGGCTGGCTTCGCCCAATTTCATGACCGTGCCTTCGCCATATTTTTTGTTCAGATTTGCCAGGGTGGTATCCAGGGCCTTTTGTTTGCCGCTGTCTACTTTGCCGTCCGGGCGGGTGTCGCTTGCGATTTCCATGCGCTTTGCTCTTTCTGGGAACTGTGTGCCGGCTACGAGTGGCGGTCGCTCAATGGCTCCTAGTATAGACCATTTGTTCTGAAATGTCAATCCGCGATTTGACGTGCGCCAAGATTTCTGGCTTGTCCCGTGCGCTGCTATAATGCGCGCAACCGGGCAGACTCACCCTGCCTGCGGATGTTGCCGGCGGGCGCGCCGAGTCCACAAGGAGGCGCCCGGACGGTTTGCCCATTCACCGGTCCCAGACATCGCACGTCTGTACCCATTGCCGTGATCCCGGACAGCGTCTGTCCGTCGGTTTGTTGTATCATCCTTTGGCACCGCGCATCGGCTCTGCCGTTGCGCTGGGCCGAGGCGGTCCGCACCGTTACCGGGATTTCCGCGGCGTGGCGCGTTGCGTACCGACTGCGTGCCGGGTCACATCGTTCCGGTAGTGTATCTGTAGTGTCAGCGTAGTCTAAAGGTAGTGTAAGTCGAGGGATTGTGTACCGACGCAAACTGAATCGAGCATGGGAGACGTTGCGGTCGCTGCCGATGCCTGCCATCGCCTCCGACCGCCTTGTGGATTTGCACAACGATCTAACGGATTACGATACCGTGGTCGCCCGCCAGATGCGCGAATACCTCCGGGGCAATCCCATCAATCGCAGCATCTTGGGCATTGACCACGAGTTGGAGGAGGCGCTGCGTACCTTCAAAGCCGAAACGCCCGCGGAAGTGGAATGCCGCCGCGAACTGCTGCGCTACAAACGTCGGGTAGATGACGTGGTGCGCGAGTTGCTCCGCATTAGCGACGTGCGCGTCGCCGCCAAGTCGTAGCGCGCCGGATTCCAAGAGTACCCCAGACTTCCCGGCAGCTAAACACGATTCTCGCGCCCTTCGGTAATTCCTCAGCCTCGGGCGCGGACATCCTCACCGGCAAAGTCGAACCGGCAAAGTCGAAGTGGATGTCTGCTTAAACTGCGCCGACGCTCGGACAACTGTGGCATGCGTTCTGCGACCTTTTGCTTCCAACGACTGAGCAGGGTCCCCGGTAGTCTGTTCCCTAAGTAGCTATCCTCTGTAGAGGGCAGCGGTAGTCTGCCCTGAGTCCCGTAAAGAGAAGAACTCCGGCAGCCTTGCGGATCCTCCTCGCGTCTGTCTAAATGGTTGGATCGCCAAGTGTCGAAGATGGTCATGCTGTTCGCCGGGGGCGGGCGTTGCGCCCACCCAGCGAAGCATCCCCCTCTGGTGATCTGTCGGGATTCTTCGTCGCGACGCTCAGCATGACTTTTTTGCTATTGGGCGCTCAAACCAGTTCGGTGGCAATCGTCTGCTGTGAAGGAACTGCGTCGGCGGTGATAAAGCATTCCGTAGGGGATTACCGTTTAGTTTGCACGGCAGATACCTACATCTGGTGGTTGAAATTATTCGTGTGGTTCATCGAAAGAATGTATATTGCTAGCGCATGCGCTGGGTCAAGTGTACTAGCCCTTCGCCCGCGTGGACGCGGTGGACGCGGCGCAGCAGGATGACCACGCCGGGGCAGGGCGCGCTCACGGTCGCCAGCCGCGCGCCGAAAGGGTCGTAGAGGTGGCCCAGCGGCTGCCCGGCGTCCACGTCGTCCAGCAGGGCGACCGCGGCGCGGAAATAGCCGCCCACCGGCGCGTCAATGACCGTGTCCAGGTTGCCGTCGCCCACCAGGTGATGGGCCGGTGCAGGTGCGTCGGGCGCACCGTCGAGCATGCCCAGATGGCGCAGCAGGTTGACCACCCCGCGCGCATAACACGCCACGTCCGCGGGCCGGGCATAGCCACCGCCGGACGCCTCGGTATAGAGCCACGGGATGCCCAACTCCTGCGCGGCGGAGATGCTGCGCCCCGCCGGGATGGGCAAGGGATGGCCCCACAGCACGGGCGCGCCGAATGCACGCGCCGCCGCCAGCGACCGCCGGCCCATCTCCCCCTCGTCGTGCAGATAGCCCACCAGCGTGGGAAGATCATAGGCTACGCCGCCGCTGTGCAGATCAACCACTAAGTCGGCGTGGCGGATCACTTGCGTGGTCAACACATGGGCAATGCGCTCGGTGAGTGTGCCGTCGGGGTTGCCGGGGAAGACGCGTGCCAAGTTGAGGCCGTCCACCGCGCTGTTGCGCTGGGCCGCGGCATAGGCGGGCGGATTGCAAATGGGGACCATGAGCAGCGTGCCGCGCAGCGCCGCCGGGTCCAACTCGGTACACAGGCGGGCAATCGCCTCCACTCCTTCATACTCATCGCCATGTACCCCTGCCAGCACGACCAGACAGGGGCCGTCGCTGCTCCCGCGCAGCGCCGCCAGGGGGAGGCTCCACGCGCCGCCTTCGCTGCGCGCCGCTACGGGCAGCCAGGTGGTCGTCAGGCACGCCGCGGGCAGCACGACCGGGTCGAACGGTGTGATGGTCATGGGACGGCTCCTGGGCGTATCGGTGGGGGGTCAGACGGCGGTAAGATGGCGCTCGGCCTGGGCGACGATGTCCACGCCCACCAGTTCGCTCCACGCCGCCAGCAGGCGCTTGGTCAGGGGGCCGACTTGACCGTCGCCCACGGGCAGACCGTTGATGCGCGTGGCGGGCATGATGCAATAGGGCGTGCTGGTGAAGAAAGCCTCGGCTGCCGTGTAGATGTCGTAGAGTTGGAAGTCCGTCACCTGAGTGGGAATCCCCAAAGACGCAGCCAACTCCAACACCGTGGCGCGCGAAATACCTGCCAGCGCGTTGCGCGTGGGGGGTGTCTTGAGCGTGCCCTCGTCGTCTACGATGAAGAAGTTGCCGCCCTTGTTTTCGGCGACGTTGCCGTCCAGGTCGAGCAGGATGCCCTGCGCCTGGGGGTCCACCAGCTTGACCTCCATCTCGGCGAGGGTATAGGCCATGCGGCTGCGGTTTTTGATGCGGGCATCCAGCGCCTGGGGTGGGACCGCGCGGCTCATGGGCGTCACTGCGTGGCAGCCTTCACGGTAGAAACGTGCCCAATCGCGCAAAATCATGGGCTGGGTGAAGATGATTACCGTAGCGGGCGAAAGCTGCTTGGTGGGGTCGGCTCCGGCGACTGAGCGCCCGCGCGAGATGTTGTGTACGATCCAGACATCTTCGTGGGGCGGCACATGGGGCAGGTTGGTCGCCAGTACTTCCAATGTGACCTTGCGCATCTCCGGCAGGGAGAGACCAGGGTTGATGCGTGTGACTTTGAGCGACTTGTAGAGGCGCGCCAGGTGTTCGTCCAGCTTGAAGGGGACGTGGCGAAACGTGCGCGTCGACTCGGTCACCATATCGCCCAGCATTACCGCGGCGTCGAAGACCGAGATCATAGCCTGGTCGGGCGGATAGTAGACGCCGTTGATATAGACCTGGTGGCGTTGCGGGTAATGGCGGTCGGCAGGCATGGCGCTCCTCCTGGGCGAGACCGGTTGAATGGCATACGGCGCACCTTTCTGGAAGCTCGCAACTGCCAGAAAGGTGCGCACGGACAGGCACATAACGCGCGCTAATAATCGTCGGGCGGGGTGAAGATCACATCCAGTTGACCGATGCTCAAGGGCACAAAGCCTTTGCTCAGGCGCGCCAGGGCGCGATCAATGTGGCGTTGACCGTCGCGCAGGGCAAAGAGCAGGTGACCGGAGAGCAGCGCGTCTACGCCCAGCCCGCCCAGACGCGGCAGATGCTCGCGGTAGCGCGTGAGGTCCGACCCCGGATGGTTGATCAGGCCGATGATGCCGTTGAAAAAGACAATATCCGCGGCAAAGAGTACGCGACGTCCGGGCAAGTCGAGCAGATAGGCGCAAATGCCGGGGCTGTGACCGGGGACTTGGATGGCCTCCAGTGTTAGGTCACCCACCCGCAGCCGGTCACCGTGCGCGACGCCCACGTCCACGGGGCAGGGCGGCATGCCCGCGTCACCCTGTTCCAGATGAGCGCGCTCGATTTCGGGTAAGTAGACTGTGACCCCCAGGCGATCGCGCCAACCGGCTGCGCCGCGCGCATGGTCCGGGTGCCAGTGGGTAAGGATGAGCCGGCGGATGCGCGCGGGGTCTAGCCCGTCGTCCGCCAGGTTTTGGAGGATGCGCGTATAGCTTGCGGGGCGCCCCCCACCCGCGTCAATGAGCGTGATTTCGTCGCCCCCGTCCAGCGCATAGACGTGGCAATCCCACGTGTCCGACAGCCCGATCTCGCCGCTGCCCACCAGATAGACCCGCTCCAGGAGGCGCACAGGCCTACGCCCCCGCAGCTAACGCCAGGATGTCGTCGGGGCGGACCATCGGCAGCGGCACATGCTCCACCATGCGTTGCAGCGCAGCCGCGTCCTTGAAGCCGCTCCCGGTGAGAATGCAGGCGACGTGCGCGCCCGGCGATAGACGCCCCGCAGCCAGGTCTGCCTCCACCGCTGCTAGGGTAATCGCCGATGCCGGCTCGACGAACAGACCTTCGCGACCGGCTAACTTGGCCTGTGCGGCGTAGGTTGCCTCATCGGGCACCGAGGTGATCCAGCCCTGGGACGCGGCGACCATGTCCAGCACCAGGTCACCGTCCGCGGGCGCGGTCAATTGTAGGCCGGAGATGGCGCTGGCACAGGTGGGGATGGGCGTGACGTGCCTGTCCCCGCGCAGCCAAGCCTGGTAGATAGCGTCACAGCCTCCGGGCTGGACCGCAACCACGCGCGGCAAGCTCGCCAATTTGCCTGCCGCGTGCCACTCTACCAGCCCGCGCCAGACGGAAACAGCCAAGCCGCCGCCGCCCACAGGGATGTAGACCACATCGCACGGTTGACCTGCCAGTTGCTCGGCCAATTCATACGCCAGCGTCTTGACGCCCTCCATAGCGTGGGGGCTGAAGGCGTGGGCCGTGACCAGCATCTGCCAGTGGTTGGCGCGGCAGACCTGCGCGATGTTGGCCCAGGTGGTGACCTCCACCGCGGGGTCATAGCCCAACCGCTCCACCGCGCGTAGGTGGGGGCCATAGGCCATGATCTGCGCGATCTTGGCGCGCGACGCCTTTTCCAGCGTAAAGAGATGGCCCTCCAGCCCGGCGCGCACTCCGTAGGCAGCCATAGACGCGCCGGCGTTGCCCGACGAGGTCGCCACCCAGGCGCGCTTGCCCAGCTCCAACATGCGCGCCATGCCCACCGCAGCGATGCGGTCTTTGTAGGAGCCGGTGGGGTTGGCCCCTTCCAGCTTGAAGTAGAGGCTGCCCAGCCCCAGCGCGGGCGCCAAATGGGCGGAAGCAACCAGCGGCGTATTGCCCTCGCCCAGGCTGACCAGATGGCGCAGGTCGTTGAGCGGCAAGTGCGCGGCATAGCGCCACAGTCCCGGCAAGGACGGGTCTACCGGAATGGCGGGGTCGGTATAGGTGACCAGCACAATGGCGTCGCATACGGGGCAGCGGGCGCGGTCTTCGTCCGGCCCGCGCCAATCGCAGCGGCTACAGTGCAACGAGAATTTGGCAGCGGCGTTCATGGTGTAGAGCCTCGTGTTCTTTACAACGCGCGCCAGTCAAAGAAGACGCCCAGCCAGCCCTCGCCCCCCGCGAGCATCTGTTCGTAAAGATCGGGCGCTTGCTTCGGCGGTACGACGTGACTGACCAGCGGTTGGACTTGTAACTCGCCGCGACGGATCAGGTCCCAAATGACGGCGCGGTTGCGCGCACGGGACCAGGGCCAATAGGGGTGCGGCTCGCCCAGACCCGTTTCATAGGACCCCAGAATTTGGAGTTCGCGGCGCAAGAGTTCGTGGGACTCGATGGCAACGCTACCTGCGGTCGCACCCACCAAAACGATGCGCCCGCGGTCTGCGGCGGCTTTGAGCAGGGCCGGGTAGTTGCCGATGTAAGAGGTGGTGTGAATCTGCACGTCCGCGCCGCCGTCTGGCTCCAGCCCGGGCAGCGCGCCGCGAAAACGCCACGGGGACGCGGTGATCGCGCGAATCTCGGCAACGCCGTCGCCCAGCGCGCCGTCCGGCCCGCGCAAATCCACCGCATGGCTTGCGCCCAGGTCGCGCGCCAATTGCAGCCGTGCGTCCACCAAATCCACGCCGATCACCGGGTGCGCGCCGGAGAGACGCGCCAACTGCACGCTGAGCAAGCCGATCACGCCCAGACCGTGCACTGCCACCGACTCGCCCAGTTGAATCCGGGCGCGACGAATGCCATGCAGCGCAATGTCGCCCAACACGCAGAAGGCCGCGCTCACGTCGTCCAGGTCGTCGGGCAACCGCTGCAGCATAAACTGTTGGGGGACGGCGGCGGGCGCGTCGGCTAGGCGTGGGGTGACGAGCCAGTGGCTGCCGTGGTTGCCGCCGCACAAAACGCGCTCACCCACCTGCCAATCGCGCACCTCCGCGCCCACCGCGGCGATTTCGCCCACCGCGGTGTAGCCGAGACCGGCCTGGGGAAAGTTGTGGCTGCCGCTCTGGCGCCGGGCGCGGATGGCGTTGATTTCGCTCCCCGCAGAGACGTGGGTGATGTACACGCGCACCAGGACCTGGTCTGCCGCCGGTTGCGGAACCGCATAGGATTCGACGCGCACGCTGCCGTCGCTGTCGAGGACCAACCGCTTGCCTTGCATGGAGTTTCGCCTCTTGTGTGACGTGTTTCGGGCAACTATCGCCGGACGGCTTCGGCCCTGGGCGGCTAGGTCAAATCAATGCGGACATTGCCCCGCGTGTGCGATTGCAACATGGCGAGCATGATGGCGAGGGTCTTGCGTGCCTCGCGCGCGGGCGAAACCAGCGGTTTGCCCGTTTCCAGGCAATCAATCAACTCCGCCAGCGCAGCCAGTTGGAAGGTCTGCATATAGTCCCCGGCAGGCAATTCCGCGCGCGACCACTCGGTGTGCCCGTGACCGCGGATCAAGACCAGCCCGCGGTCGGAGACCTCCAGCCGCGCTTGGTCCAGCGTCAACTCGAACTGGGAGCCGGGCATGGGGGTCTTGACGCTGTTGTAAAAGGCGCGTACGCCATTGGCAAAGCGGATATAGGCCGAAGCCGCGGGGTCGGTCGCCGGGTCGTGACCGCCGTCGCTCTTATAGACATCGTAGTCGTCGAAACCTTCCTCCAACTCGGCGATCACCCAGGCCGGGTCGGACTCGGCGAAAAAGACGAGCATGTCCACCATGTGCGTGCCGTTGCGGAAGAGCATGGAGCGCGGGCTGAGCATGGTGCCGACGATGGTGCGTAGCCGTCCATATTCACCGCTGCGCACCAGGCTGCGCGCCTTTTGGAAGACGGGCGACCAGCGTCGCGTATGCTCGATGGAGAGCAAGACACCGTTGCGCTCGGTCGCCTCGATCATGCGGTCGGCGTCGGCGAGGGTGGTGGCAATGGGCTTCTCGCACAGGATGGCTTTGGCGCCGCCCTCCGCCGCGTCTACCGTGATGTCCGCGTGCAGGTGGTCGGGCGTGACCACACTGACCAAGTCGGGCCGCTCGCGGCGCAGCATCTCGCGATAGTCGGTGTAAAGGCGCACGTCGGGCCAAACATCCGCCCACTGGGCGCGGAAGTCTTCCAGGGCTTGGGGGCGAATGTCGCAGACCGCCACCACGTCGGTGGCAGGGTGGCGATAGTAGGCTGCGGCATGGGAGCGGGGCATGGCGCCGTAGAGGGGCAAGTCCGCCGGCTCGTCGGGCCGCCGTGCGCCGATCCCGGTGAGGCCGATAATGACTGCGCGATAGGGTGGCATGGGGTGGCTCCGGCTAGGCTGGGGTGGGGATGGGTTCGATCTCGACGCGGCGCCCGCTGCGGCTGGACTCGTAGGCCGCGTCCACGATGCGCGCCACCGCCAGCGCGTCCGCGCCGGTTGTCCAGGCTGGGATGTCCCGCTGCGTGCTCAGGAAGAAGCGGCGCATAAACATCTCGCCTGACTTGCCACCATAGGCAGGCGAGGTCCCGGCGGTGTACTCGGCTTCCCATTTGGGCGCGCCGGCCCAGCCCGGCGCGGCGCTCTCCACTGCCAGGCGATAGGGTGAGCCGGTGGACGACCAGGTGATACGCCCATGCTGTCCGTTCAGCCCCACATACGTATCGTACCCCGCGGGGTTGTGATAACCGCCGCCGCTCAAGGCCAAAATGTAGCCCGCGTGCAACGTGCCCACCGCGCCGGACCGGAAGCGCAAGCTGAGCGCCGCGGTATCCTCCACGTCAATGGCTTCACCGCTGCGCGTGGCGACCTCGGCCTGCACCGCGACGATCTCATCCTGGGTCAAATAGCGCATCAAGTCAATGTAGTGGCAGCCCAACCAGGAGAGAATGCCGCCCCCGGCTTTCTCTTTGCTGAACAGCCAGTGCTGCGGGTTGCGATAGCGCACCTGGGTGGTGATCATGCGCATCTCCAGCGACATGAGTGGGCCGATGACCCCCAGCCCCACCAGCCGGCGCGCTTCTTCCACCACGGCGTTGGCGCGGTTTTGATAACAGACGCCCAGCCGCACCCCGGCGGCGGACGCAGCGTCCACCACACGTGCGGTGTCTGCCGCGGTGCGACCGATGGGCTTTTCAGCCATCAGGTGTTTGCCCGCCGCGATCACGCGCAGGAAGATGTCCGGGCCGAGATCATTGCGCAGGGCCGCAATCACACAGGTCAAGTCGCCATCCGCCAGCAGCGCATCCAGGTCGGTGGTGGTATACGCGATCTTGTCGCTCTGTTGCTCGCGCACGCGCGCCAGCGCCGCGGCGCTCTCGTCCCAGAGCAGGATGCGCTCGACTTCGGGCAATTGTTGCAGGGTACGCAGGTGAGCGACCGAGTGGGGATGTTCCACGCCCAAGAGCGCGGCGGTGAGCGGCGCGGGTTTCTCCACGCCGTAAAGGGGAGCGGTCACTGGGGTTCCTCTCAGTCCAGGGTCATGCGCGGGTCCAGCGCATCGCGCAGCCCGTCGCCGATGAAATTGACGGCGAGTACACAGAGGCTGATCATCAGCCCCGGCGGCACCCACAGCCACGGGTAAAACTCGATCAACTGGATGGACTGGGCTTCGTTGAGCATATTGCCCCAACTGGGGGTGGGGACTTGCACGCCCAGACCGAGAAAGCTCAGGCTGGCTTCGCTCAAGATGGCCCCGGCAATGCCGAAACTGCCCGCTACGGTGATGGGGCCGACGATGCTGGGCAGGATATGGCGCAGCAAGATCCGCTGCTGCGGAATGCCCAACGCGCGCGCGGCGGTCACGAAATCCATGTTGCGCAAGGCCAAGACTTGCCCGCGCACCAGGCGTGCCACGCCTGTCCACGCAATCAAGCCAATGGCAAGCATGACGTTGCGTAACCCCGGCCCGACGATGGCGACAATGCTGATCAGGATCACCAGCACCGGAAAGGCCATCACCGTGTCGGTGATACGCATGATGACGCTGTCCACGCGCCCGCCGTAGTACCCGGCGATCCCCCCCAACACGGTGCCGATGGTCATGAAGATGACCACCGCGATGAGGCCGACGGCAATCGAGACACGCCCGCCGTAAACGACACGACTCCACACATCGCGCCCGATCAGGTCGGTGCCGAGCAAATGTTCGGCGCTGGGGGGCTGGCGCACGGCGCGCAAGTTGGTCTTTTCCGGCGGGATGGGGGCTACTACCGGCGCCAGGGGAAAGACCACCAGCGTGACCACGACCATGAAGACCATGCTGATGACCGCCAGGCGGTGGCGCAAGAAGCGGCGCAGCGCGCGTCGCCCCGGCGATTCGATGCGAGTACGCGTTTGCGCGCCCAGCGCACTCGCCACAGCAGTGGTAGGTTGTGCTTGTTCTTGTACAGCCATCGTCGCTCTTCTAGTCCGTTTATGAAAGGCGCAGGACACCCGGCAGGTCGCGCGCCGGCAAGACGATACCTACCGGTAGCGCACCCGCGGGTCGGCAATGGCATAGGCCATGTCGGTGATCAAATTGCTGAAGACGATGACCACCGCCGAGATGAGTACCATGCCCATGATCAACGGCACGTCGCGCGTCACTACGCCGTCCAAATAGAGCCGCCCCATGCCGGGCCAGTTGAAGATAGTTTCAATCACAATCGCGCCGCCGAAGAGATTGGGCAGGCGCAGACCGATGATGGTAATGACCGGGAGCAACGAGTTGCGCAGGGCATGGCGCGTCGTTACCAGCCACGGCGGCAACCCCTTGCTGCGCGCGGTGGTGATGTAGTCCTGGCGGATGGTGTCCAACATACTGGCGCGCGTATAGCGCATGATGGAAGCCATACTCTCGATCGCCAACACCAGCGCCGGCAAGGTCATATAGCGCAGCAGGTCGAAGAAGCGCTCCACCGGCCCCATGACCTGGCCCGGTGTAGAGTAGCCGCTGGTGGGGAACCAGCCGAGTTGGACGGCAAACAAATAGACCGCGCCGATTGCGGCAAAGAAACCCGGTACCGAGATGCCCAGAAAGACAAAGCCGGTCAGGGCATAGTCCACCACCGAATACTGGCGCAGCGCGGTATAAACCCCCAGCGGAATCCCGATCAACACCGCCAGCACAATGGCTGCGGTCATCAATTGCAGCGTCGCGGGCAGGCGCCGCCCGATTTCCTCCGTGACGGGGATGCCGCTGCGAATGCGGATGCCCAAATTACCTTGCAAGACTTCGCCCATCCAGCGCACATAGCGTATGGGCGGCGGTTGGTCCAGACCATATTTGCGGCGCAGCGCCTCGGTATCCAGGTCCATGGTGCCGCCCTGGGCATCCAACAACATAAACGACACGGCATCCCCGGGCGCCAGTTCGGTAAAGGTGAAGGTGATGACGGTGATGAGGAACAGGACCGGGATGGCCTGGGCAATGCGGCGGAGAATGTAGGTTTGCATAGAGAGTCCCATAGGCTGGGGCGGGCAGTCAAGCCCCCCGCCCCAGCC
>CAKZVN010000357.1 GCA_937922105.1 uncultured Litorilinea sp. | reverse complement strand
CCCTTGTTGGGTGTGCCGTCCAGCTCGCACATAATCATGTCAATCGCAACCTGGTCCAGCGCATCGAGGCCGATCAGTTCGTCGGCGATATCCTCGTTGACATGCTCCACGGCTTTGAGCACGCCCTTGCCGCCGAAGCGTCCCTTGTCGCCGTCGCGCAGCTCCACCGCCTCGTGAGTGCCGGTGCTGGCTCCGCTGGGCACAATGGCGCGACCGGTTGCGCCGCCGGACAGCTGCACCTCTACCTCTACCGTCGGGTTCCCGCGACTATCCAGCACCTCGCGTCCCTGTACATACACAATCTCGGTCATGGTTTTTCTCCAGGCTAGCTCCGCCTGTACGGAGCGGATGGAATCTTGCACAGTTAGGAACGAGCAAACAGACCGGTCGCGCAGCCGACCCGGCAACCGCCGCGCAACGTCACGCTCCGGCGCCGGCTCGCCCGACGCAACGACGCCATCAAGTGTTGTAACATGAAACGGGCGTTTGTGCGAATTTGGGGCGCGCGCCCGGTTTCCAAGTTCCCACCCCGCAACTTTTTACGTGCCCCGCCGTACTGTTACGCATAGGGCGTATACAACACGGCAACCAGCGTTGCGCCGGAAAGCACGCAACCGGTGATCCGGCAGCAACTTGCACGAGGGGAAATCAGCATGACGACACCATCGAATTTCAACGAAGCCATACGCGGGCGTCGCGACGACGGCATCAGTCTGATCGCCATCTACTTTTTCCTGGTTGCGGGTCTCTTCCTGCTGGGCACGTTGGTCTTGATGATCCCGACCTTGATCCTGGCGGTGGTGGGTCTGATGGAAGCAAGCGGCGCATTTATCGGCATGGCTGCGGTCGGGTTGATGGCGCTGGCGTCCATGGCGCTATGCCTCTTGCATTTGGTCATCGGCTATGGGCTGTGGATGGTCCGTCCCTGGGCGCGCATCGGCGCGATCGCCCTGGGGATCGTGGGGTTGCTCTTCATGCCCATCGGCACCATCGCCGGGGCCTTCATCCTCTGGTACTTGCTCAAGCCGGAGATTGCCGCCCGCTTCGAGCCGGTCACCGGCGTCTAAAAGGTAACCTCACCAACGAGAAGCGGGAGCGCAGCGTCGCGCTCCCGCTTCTCTTGTTCCACGTCCGGTCGGCACATCCTGCCGTACTAATCGTCACCGCCGCGTGCGCCGTTGAGCGGCGTCTCGCGTTCTTTGGGCGGCTCGATGTCGCGGCGGGGGCTACCCTCCGGGTCGTCGGGCCATACTTGATAGACCCAGCGCACCGCGCGGCGCCACATACTGCGCGCAGCCGCGGCCTGGTAACCGGCTTGGCGACGGGTGGCGCGCCACCAGTCGGCTTCTTGGCGGTCTGTGGGCACGCTCCATTGCACCGCACACGCTGCCCACGTCAACCCCGCGCCAAAGCCTACAAAGACCAAGTGATCGCCCGGCTTGACCTTGCCCGCCTTGATCGCCTCGCACAGGGCAATGGGAATACTCGCCGTGCTAGTGTTGCCGTAGCGCTGCAAATTGACGAAGACCTTCTCCTCAGGAATACGCAACTGCTTGAGCACGCTGTTTTGCACAATGCGGAGATTGGCCTGATGCGGGATCACCAAATCCACATCGTCGGTGCTCAGACCCGCGCGCGCCAGCACGGCTTTGGTGGCGTCGGACATGACGCGCACGGCAAAACGGAAGACCGCCTTGCCATCCATCTTGATGAAGTGATTGCCGCTGCTGACGGTCTCTAGACTTGGCGGAATCGCGCTGCCCCCAGCTGGGACAATCAGCAAATCCGCGCCGGACCCATCACTGCCCAGCTCGCTGGCGATGATCCCACCCGGCACCGAGCTGGCTGCCACCAGCACCGCGCCCGCGCCGTCGCCGAACAGCACGCACGTGTTGCGGTCGGTCCAGTCCACCAAGCGGCTCAGGGTTTCCGCGCCGATGACCAAGACATACTCGGCGTCCCCCGCCAAAATATGACCCCGCGCCATACTCAACGCATAGACAAAACCCGAACAGGCCGCGCTCAGATCAAACGCCCCGGCGTTGGTCGCGCCCAACCCGTCCTGGATGATGCTGGCTGTGGAGGGGAAAATATGCTCCGGTGAGCTGGTGGAGCAGATGATCAAGTCCACCTTGCTGGGGTGCACATCCGCCACCTCTAGGGCCTTGCGCGCCGCAGCCAAGCCCAGCGTGGCAGTCGTCTCTTGTGGATCGCTCGCCACACGGCGCTCCTCGATCCCGGTGCGCGTGCGAATCCACTCGTCGCTGGTCTCCACGATCTGCTCCAGATCATGGTTCGTGATCACTTTACTGGGCACTTCATAGCCCCAGCCGATGATCTGGGCGTAGCGTGGGCCGGAAGGCGCCCCGCTGCGTGTCGAGCCGGCGGTCGTTTTGTCGGCAGCGCTCTCCGGTCCGCTGCCGTTGCTCGTCGCCTTCGATGCGCCGGGAAGTTCAGTCGCGTCAACCATGGTTCGTCCTCCTATTCACCGCGTGCCGCAAATAGAACCGGCTCCCCATCTGCGCGCACCGGTGCTGCGTCCATCGGCTTGCGCCGCGTCCATGCATGGTCCATGCTCACCCCTGCGTTCAGGCATAGCGCCGCAGCATGATGGTGGCATTGTGCCCGCCGAAACCGAAGCTGTTGCTCAGGGTGACCTTCACGTCCGCAGCCTCGGCCTTGTTCGGCGTATAGTACAGGTCGCATTCCGGGTCCTGGTTGTCCAGGTTGATGGTAGGCGGGATCATCCCGGTCTCGATGACTTTGGCGCAGACAAGGGTTTCCAGCGCGCCCGCGCCGCCCAGCAAATGCCCGGTCATGCTTTTGGTGCTGCTGATTTTGACCGAGTAAGCGTGCTCACCCAAGACATGCTTGATGGCCCATGTCTCGGTCACATCATTGAGCCGCGTCGAGGTGCCATGCGCGTTGATATAGTCTATGTGATGGGGCAGCACACCGTATTGCGCGGCCTTGCGCAGCGCCATCTGCATAGCGTCAATCGCCCCGCGCCCTGTCTCATGGGGCGCAGCCATGCTGTAGGCGTCCGCGCTGCTGCCATAGCCGATCACTTCGGCGTAAATGCGTGCCCCGCGCGCGCGGGCGTGCTCCTCGGTCTCCATCACCAAGATAGCCGCGCCCTCGCTCATGACGAACCCGTCGCGGTCGCGGTCAAACGGACGGCAAGCCGCCTGGGGATTGTCGTTACGCTGGCTCAAGGCGCCCATGACATCAAACCCCGCGACCATGACCGGGTGGATGGCAGCCTCGGCGCCGCCCACCACCACCACGTCGGCGTCCCCGCGGCGCAACACCTCAAAGGCTTCGCCACAGGCCGACGTGCCGCTGGCGCACGCGCTCACCACCGCATGGTTGATGCCATGAAAGCCGTACTCAATGGCGACCTTGCCCGCTGCGCTGTCAATCAACATGTTGGGGACCATAAACGGGCTGAGCCGGCGTAGCCCTTTCTCGCGCGCCACCTCGGCCCCCTCCAGCGTGGAATGCACGCCGCCGATCCCCGCACCGATGATACAGCCCACCCGATTGGGCTGCTCGACGCTCATGTCCAAGCGTGCATCTTCCATCGCCTGCTTGGTCGCGGCAACCGCATACTGGATATACAAGTCCAGCCGCCGTGCCTCCTTGCGATCCATATATTGCGCCGGGTCGAAGCCGCGTACCTCCCCGGCAAAGGTCGTGCGCAAGTCGCGCGCATCAAAGCGTGTGATATGGTCGATCCCGGAGCGCCCAGCCAAGAGCGCCTCCCAGGTCTGCGCGACCGTAAGACCGACCGGCGTGATCGCGCCGAGACCGGTGATCACCACCCGCGTCGGGAAGCCTGCGCCGTTGCTTGCGGGCGACTGGTTGTCTACTGCCATTAGGGTTGCCTCATCCTCGTAATTTCGAAGTCGCGATTCTGTCGAACGTGATTCTGTCGAACGTGATTCTGTCGAAGTCAAAAGCCGGAAAATGTTCCAGCCTTGTTCGTATCTCTGCCCAGCGTGTGCATCAAGACCGCGCGCCGGTCGGGCTGCGCGCGGTCGCTTACTGCATAGAAACACGCAGGTGCGACAATAGTTGCGCGCGAGTGTACCGATGTTTGCACAACAGCCTGCGGTCACAAAGCCGCAAGTCTAGCGCAACTTGACTCGCCAATCAAATACGCCGGGGCAAGGTTGTCGCCTCGCCCCGGCGGAACCCTTCCGGCCCGGCAGCCCGTTCCATCCAGCGTGAGTGGACTTTAGCGCATCCCGCTGTAGGCCGACTCGCGCACCCACCAGAGCTTCACCAGCGCCGGTCCGGTGCGGTCGTAATACTCCACCATCACCGTGCGATTCCCCTCGCCCACGCCCAGATAGCGATTGCTGACTTCTTTATAGCCGTCGCGCCAGGCATCAATCACCAGCAGCCCATCCAAATAGACACGCACGCCGTCGTCGGCAAAGGCACGGAAGACATAGTTGCCTGCCTCGAAGTAAAAGGTTCCTGTCCAGCGCGCCGACCAGTAGTCCGTTCCCAACAGCTCCGGTGCGGGCGAACTGTAGGACCAGTTGTAGTCCAGCGGGTTCTGGGCACGCGGCTCGCGCCGCGTCAGCACTTGCCGCCCGCTGGCGGTCGTCCCCTGATAGTAGACCGCATCCCACACGGCGCTCTCATTGCTCGCCGCGAAAGCGACGCGCACGCGCGCCTCTCCCGTCCCCTCATAGTACTCGACGCGCACCGTATGCAGACCGTTGAGGACGCGCCCCACTGAGAAGACCGCATTGGCTGTGTAGCGCCACTCGTCAATGATCAATTGGTTGTCCAGCCAGACGCGAATCCCGTCGTCCGCCTCGGCAGTGATGCGATAGAAGCCGGGCGCAAAGAGCATGCGCCGCTGGAAACGCGCCGAGAAATAGTCGGCAGGCACATTCGGCCCCGGACTGCCCGTGCCCCAATTGAAATCCACCGCCGTCACATCGCGCGCCGCCACCGGGTCGCCGGCGAGCCGCGGGTTGGCGAAAAACTCGGCGCGCCAGGCACGGTCGGCGCTTGGCGTCGGAGTTGCCGTCGCCGCGGGCTGCGGGCGCGGGGTCGGCGTTGGCGGCGGCGGTTCCGACCAATCCACAATCGGCACGTTCAGGACGTTGCCTTGCGCGGTGACCAAGCGGGCGTCAATCCAGCCGCGTACCCCACGGCTGCACGAGACCTCCCACCAGGTCATGGTGCGATTACGCCCCACAATGTCACACACCTGGTTGAGCGTCACCGCGCCCACGCGCGCCGCGCGGCTATCCGGCCCCGCGTACACATTGACCAGCCCGAACTTGACCACCACCACCGGTGATGCTGCGCCGCCCAGCGCGGGCGGCTCCGTGGGCAAAATGCCGCTCACCACGATGGAGAGTTCGGTCCCCGGTATACGGCGCAATTCGCCCCAGACCTTGACGGTCGGGTTATCGCTGCGCGCCAGCGCGACAATCTCGCGTTCCAACTCCGCGCTTTCGCCCACCAAGCCGTAGAGAGGCCCGTCTGCGGTTGCCAAGTAGGTGGTATAGCGCCGCCCCGGCGGCTGGACCAACGCACCCAGCAAGCCATAGACGCGCTCGCTCTGCGCCGCCGTGGGCACGGGGGTTGCCGGCGTGTCATAGCGCGGGAGATAGGGAATAAAGATCTCACGGTGCGGCTCGGTCTGGGCGTGGGCGGCGCGCAACAAGAGGAACACCGCCGGCAACGCAAGCAGCATTCCCCAAACGCTCCACCATCGTCTGTGTCGCATGGTTTCCTTCCGGTTGCGGTCGCCTTCGACCGGGTCGCGGCAAAGGCAGCCGCGTGCGCAGAGCAGCCTGGTGCTGTCCTATTCAGGGGACGGCGCAGCCGGGCGGCAGGTTCCCTGGCTTGCGGTGACCTACGCAACCAATGCCACGTCCAACGCCTCGCGCAGTGTGCGCACGCCCGTTACCTCCATACCGGCGGGCAGGCGCTCGTTGCCGGGATGGCGCAAAACATGGCGCGGCACCAGCGCGCGGCGAAAGCCGAGTTTGGTCGCTTCTTGCAAACGCCGCACAATTTGACCGACGCTGCGCAGTTCCCCACTCAGCCCCACCTCGCCCACCGCCACCAGGTCGGCAGCCACGGGCTGGTTGCGAAAACTGCTCGCCAGCGCCACCGCGATCGCCAAGTCCGCAGCCGGTTCCAGCACACGCATACCGCCCACTACATTGACAAACAGGTCCTGGTCGCTGAGATTTAGCCCAACGCGCTTGCTCAACACCGCAGCCAATAGGAGCAGCCGGTTCAAGTCCACGCCGTTGCCGGTACGCCGCGGTTGGCTAAAGGGCGTATGGCTGCTCAGCGCCTGCACTTCCACCAGCAGCGGGCGCGTCCCTTCCATGGAGACGGCAATCGCGCTGCCCGCCGCGTTGGGCAACCGCTCGGCTAAAAATAACTCGGAGGGGTTGCGGACCTCCGCCATGCCTTGCTCGCCCATCTCGAAGATACCGACCTCGTAGGTGCTGCCGAAGCGATTCTTGATCGAGCGCAACAAGCGATAGGCGTGGAACCGTTCCCCTTCCAACTGTAACACCACATCCACCATATGCTCCAACACGCGCGGGCCGGCAATCGTGCCGTCTTTGGTGACATGACCGACCAAAAAGATGGGCACATTGAGCCGCTTGCCCACGCGTAGCAACAGGGCGGCACAATCGCGCACCTGGCTCACCGTACCTGCGGCGCTGCCGCCTGCCTCGCTGAAAATTGTCTGAATCGAGTCCACAATCACCAACATCGGACGTACCTGCTCGATCTGCTCGACGATGCGCTCCGCAACAATCTCGGACAAGACCAGCAGACGCGGGGTTTGGATGCCCAGCCGCTGCGCGCGCTGCCCGATCTGGTGGTCGCTCTCCTCCGCGCTCACATAAAGCACTGTCCCCGCCGTGGTCGCCACCTCCCCTGCCATCTGCAACAGCAGCGTACTCTTGCCGATGCCGGGGTCGCCGCCCACCAGCACACCTGCGCCCGGCACAATCCCGCCGCCCAGCACGCGGTTGAACTCGTCGCCCGGCAGACGGATGCGCGCGGCGCTGTCTGCGGGAATCTGCATAAGCGCCACGGGCTTGCCAGCCGCAACCACCCCCACCGCCACCGGTGAGCGGTTGCGCTCCGGCGCCTGGACGATCTCCTCCTCCAGCGTGTTCCAAGCGTTGCAATCAGGGCACTTGCCCATCCATTTCATCTGCACCGCGCCACACGCAGTGCAAACATATTGGACTTTGCTTTTCGCCACCCTGCCCCCTTTCATTGCCTACACCGGCAACACGCCAAGAACATATGGTCTGTGCTGCCACCCATTGTACGCCCACCCCAGCCAGGCGTCAATGATCCGGCGCACCCCGAATCACCCGTCATTTGACGCGCCCTGCGCCTATCGGTACCATGCCTTTGTTTGTTGTCATTCCGTTGTCCTTGACTCGCCGCACCTAGCCGGAGGAAGGTCGCCATGTCCCAATCGCCTGTGCTTAAAGTCCACATCACCGGCGTCTACGGTTTAATCGGAAACCTGGTCTATCGCCATCTGCACGCCCAACCCGACCGCTACGATGTTTATGGCAGCGGGCGGCGCACCTTAAGCTCGGCACGCGCCGACGCCGAAAGCATTGCGCGCCTGCCCGACGATCATTTTGTGCTGGCTGACTTAGCCGATGCCGACGCCGTGGCGCGCGCCGTCGAGGGCATGGATGTGGTGTTGCACATCGGCGCGGTGCCCAACCCCGACGCCTCATTCCAACAAGTGCTGGACAGCAACATCCGCGGCACGCACCATGTCCTGGAAGCCTGTGTCGCCGCCGGGGTCAAGCGCTTGGTCTATGCCAGCTCCATCATGGCAACCTGGGGCTATTTCACCTACGCCGAGCCGTACCGCGCCATTCGCGAAGACCGCCTGGAGACCATGCCCGACCCCTTCCCGTACATCACCCATCGCGACCCGGTTTGGCCCACCGAGCCTTATTCTGCCAGCAAAGTATGGGGCGAAGCCTATTGTCGCACCTACGCCGACCGCTACGGCATGTCCATTCTCTGTCTGCGCATCGGCGGTGTCAACAAGGAAGACCGCGCAGTCTCCCCTGCCTCACAGGCTGTCTGGTGTAGCCAGCGCGATGTCGCCAACATCACCGAACGCGCCCTGTTGGCAACCGCCCGGCCTATCTACGACATCTGTTACGCGGTCTCGGACAACCGCCGACGCTGGGTAGACATGGAGCACACACGCGCACTGTTGGACTATTGGCCCCAGGACGGCGCATAGCCAGCGCCGTCGCGGCCTGCTCGCCGAAACGCCCAGCGCCAAAGAAAAAGGCGGGAACGCCGTTGTTCCCGCCCACGGCAGCGCCGTCTGTCGCTGCACAATGGTGCTATCATATCACCACTTCCCCCAGCGCGCAAAAATCATTCGATCATATCCGGCACATCGTTCCTGCGCCCGACGCTCGTGTAACCTGGCGCGCCGGGAGAAAGTCATCCCATGCGCTATTTCCTCTTCGTCTTTCTTACGCTGCTGCTGGTCGGCCTGGTCGCCGTCGCCACCGCGCGCTCCAATCGCCTCCTCGCAACTTGGCCCGCGGACCAAAATCCCCTGCTGCACCCGGGCGAGACGTTGATGCGGCTGTTGCTCCTCTTGCTTTGCATTGCGCTGGGCTTGCTCAGCGGACGGCCTACTGCTGCGCTGGGTTGGCAATGGGGCGCGGTCTTGGCGCAACTGGCGTGGGGCACGCTCGCCGGTCTGGTTATGGCAGTCTTCTACTACACTGCAACACGCCTGGTGGTGGCGCGCTGGGGCGAACGCTACTATTCCCCGCGCGTGCTGGAGATCATCCTGCCCCGCCGTCGCGCCGATTTCCCTGCAGTCGCCCTCGCCATGCTGCCCGTGGTGGGGATGGAAGAGTTGCTCTTTCGCAGCCTGCTCATCGGCGGCTTCGGCCCACTTGCGCCCGATTGGGCGCTGGTGCTGATTTCGGCGGCACTCTTCGGGTGGATGCACAGCCCGCAAGGAATCTGGGGCGTGGTGGGAGTAACGCTGGGCGGGGTGGTGTTGGGCGTGCTTTTCCTGCTGGCAGGGAGTCTGCTCCTGCCGCTGTGGGCGCACTATGTGGTCAACATGGCACAGTTGGTATTGGCCTACCGACTGCGACAACAGCCCACTAGCGCGGCGCCGTAGCCTCGTCGCTTGTGCTCGGCGCCGCGTGGTCATAGTACCCGGCACGACCGTAGCGCCGAATCTTCAACAATTCCGCCACCATGGTCACCGTGTCGTGCAGCGGACGCACGCGGCTGTCCGCCTGGTAGTACCAGTTCACCGGGACTTCCACGATGGGGATGCCATGTTGCTGCGCAATATAGAGCAGTTCCACATCAAAGCCCCACCCGTCAATGCGTTGGCGCGGGAAGATCACCGCGGCTGCGGCTCGGCTGAAACACTTGAAGCCGCATTGGGTATCGTGAATATTGGGCACTGCCAGCAACCGCACCAGTGTATTGAAGACGCGGCCCATGAGATGGCGATAGATGGGTTCGCCATGGCGCACCGCGCCGCGCACCTCGCGGCTGGCAATGGCAACGCCGTAATCTTTGCCGTCTAAGATCGGCGGCAAAAAGCGCGGCGTCTCCTCAATCGGCACCGACAAGTCCGTGTCGCTGATCAACAAATACTCGCCGCGCGCGGCGCTAACGCCATGTTTGACGGCATTGCCCTTGCCCTTGGCGCTGTGCAACAATCGTACCTCAAAGGGGTCGTCCGCGCGCACCTGCTGCGCGCAGAACTCCTCCACCACCGCCGCGGTGCGGTCGGTGGAGCCGTTTTCCACCACCAGAACTTCGGCGCGGTAGGGCTGTCTACGCAAAAATTCCGCCACACGCACCAGCGTGGGCGGCAAGCGTCGTTCCTCGTTGTAAGCCGGCAGAATGATGCTCAGATACGGCGTCGTGCTTCCGTCGCTCAACAGTCATCGGTCCTTATCGGCGCGCCGGCGTGGGCGCGCTTGTCAATTCATCAAACTGGTCAGGGCCATATAGGAACAGAACTGGACCACCAGCGCCCCAGCCCATAGCAGATAGGCCCCCGTGCGCTGTTGGCGGAAAGAGAGCCACATCCCCCACAACCCGTTGACCAGCCACGCCAACAGGCCGATGGCGGGCAAGAGAAAGAGCGCCGTCTTTTCGCGAATCACATCGGGCAAGCCATCGCTATTGTAGTGAAAGGCCAAGACTTCGGGCAAATCCGGGAAGCGCACCATGAGCACACCGAAAAGCAGCAGCGCGCCTACCATCCCCGCCGCCAGCAACATCGGCCCTGCCAGCTCCGTGCCGAAGAGCCGCTCCCAAGCCATCGGACGCGAGCGCGCCAGCGCCACCCGGCTCACCGGTCCCAACCGGTAACGCGCTTGCAACGCCTCCAGGAAGGCCTCTTGATGCCGCGGCGACAGGGCGAAGACCGTCTCTCCCGTATCCACCAAGAGACACTCCTCCAGCGGGCGCGTCGCCAGCATCTGGATATTGCGTAGCCCCAACGCTTGGGTCGGGCCGATATAAGGCGCGGGCCAACGCGTCCAGGGTGGCGGGGTCAAGCTCGGCAAACCGCCGCGGATGATGCGCTGGATGGATTGGAGTGGAATGGTCTGGCGCACCGACGACCACTCCACCGTGAGGGCGTTGCGATCCATCCAATAGCGCAGCCCGAAAGCTGCCCATGTCCGCCATACGATATAGCCCAACAGCGGCAGACTCAGCGCCACCAGAAGCACCAGCGCGAACTTCACCCAGTCCACCGGGCGGCGCACCATCCAGATCACGAAAAGCAGATCAATCAGGACGATCCACCCGGCAACCACCACGCCTTCCCAGCGGCTGGCACAGGGCAACGGCTTGAAGTGCATGGTCCCACCCTAGACCACGGACGCGGCTGTAGTCCACGCCGCCAACTCGCGCAAAAACGTATAGTCGGTCATGTCCAACGTCACCGGCGTGACACTGACAAAGCCCGCCGCCACCGCCCCCACATCCGTCCCGTCGTCCAGTTGGTCCACCGGGGCTTCGCCGCCCAGCCAGTAGTAGGGGCGTCCTGACGGGTCATGACGGCGGATCAACGCGCCGGTCGGGTAGCGGCGGTGACCCATGCGCGTCATATGCACCCCGCGCACACGCTCCGGCGCAATGCCGGGCACATTCACGTTGAGCAACGTCCCCTCGGGCAACCCCTTTTCCAATACCTCCGCCGCCAGCACGCACGCCACCGCCGCCGCCTTCGCGTGAATCGCAGCCAACTCGACTCCCTCCTCAGGGACCGCCACGCTGCTGACCGCAATGCCCGGCATCCCCTGGATGGTTGCTTCCATGGCGCAGGCAACCGTACCGCTATAGGTCACATCAATGCCCAGGTTATAGCCTGCGTTGATCCCGCTCACCACCAGGTCAGGCTTCATGCCCAGCACACCCCCGGCTGCCAGCGCCACGCAGTCGGTCGGGCTGCCGCTGCTGCTATAGGCCGCGCTGCCGTCGGCCAAAGTCACCTGTGCCAGGCGTAAGGGCTTGTGCATGGTCTTGGCGTGGCTGGACGCGCTCCAGTTGCGCTCTGGGGCCAAGACCACCACATGGCCCAAGCGGCTCAACCCCTGCTTGAGCGCCAACAGCCCAGGGCTGCCGACGCCGTCGTCATTCGTCACCAAAATCGTCGCCATGCTCGCCCCTACCGTTGGTCCGGCGGTCGTCGCCGCACATAGACACGCACCTCGTCGCTTTCCGCGCTGTTGCCCGCGCGGTCATAGACCTTCACACGCAACACATGGCTTTCCAGATAGACCCCGCTTGCGGTGCGGATCGCCATAAAGCCGTCGCCGAAGCGCAGCGCGCGGCCCGGCTGGATGTCCGGGTCATCGCTCTCGAAACCGAGCCAGTTCTCCGCACCGCCCGTCTCGATCTGTTGGATATCGCGCATGACGATGCGCCAGCGCTCATTGAAGGGCGCGACCGTGCTGGTGGCAAAGACCGTGTTGTTGATGGAGAATTCTACCCGCTCGATGGCATAGGCGTCATTCGCCAAGACATTGACGTTGATCTGCTCGTCGCGTTCCATTACATAAAGGCGGTCAGGGCGCGGGTCACTGATGATCGCGGTGGGCGGCGTATTGTCAATGGTCACCGGCGTAGTCCAGACGCGCGGCCCGTCCCCGCGGTTGACAGTCAAGCGCAGGGTATAGAAGCCCTCAGGCAGCGTGGTGGTGTCCAACACCTCCAGCACATCGTTGACCACCTCGCGACCGTGCTCCGGGCCGATCTGTTGCCACTCGGTGGGGTCGCTGCCTCGCCCGATCTCCAGCCGGTAGGAACCGCCCCGCGCATTGCCACGAATCTCGGCAATGCCGCCGATGTAGCCGTTGATGGTCGGCTCGATGATGGCGGCATCCGGGTCAAAGGCGTCTAGGCTCACCACCGTCTGCTCTTCCGGCGGCTGGGGAATCCGGTTCTCGCGCACCCAGTCGGCAGCCTCTTGGGGCAAAATCTGGAAGACGCGGCGCTCGATGCGCTCCGGCGGCGTCAACGCCGAGGCTAACCGGCCCGTCTCAGTATCAATCTCAAAGACCTGCCAAATGTTGTCGGTCATGGTCGGCTCGGTTCCCGCCACGAACAACTCGTTGCGCTGGCTGCTGCCGGGGCAAGCCTCGCTGGGCAGGAGACCGCTGGGCAGACAGACCACCCGCGAGATCACCCCCGGCGGGCGGTCATACCAGACCGCGGGCAAGCCCTCGTGATATTTACGCATGACCGCGTTCCAGATCGGTGCGGCGCCGTCCAACCCGCTCACGTTCTCCATGGAGCTATTGTCGGTATTGCCGACCCATACGCCCACCGTGAGTTGGGGCGTATAGCCTACGGTCCAGTTGTCTTTCCAGGCGTTGGTCGTGCCGGTCTTGGCTGCCACCTTGCGGTCGGGCAGCGTCAGGGCCGAATTGGCACCGAAGGCCGGCGCGCGCGCCACATCATCAGCCATAATATCCGTAATGATGTACGCGACCTCGGCGCTGAAGATGCGCTCGGCAGAGGGCGCTTCATACTTCTTGAGCACATTCCCGGCACTGTCAAACACTTGCAGCACCGAGACCGGGTTCAGGTTGCGGAAGCCCTCGCGGCGTTGCATCGGCAAAACCGGCTCGCCCACCATCACCCCCTGGTTGGCAAAGAGCGTAAAGGCGTAGGTATGGTCCAACAGCGAAACCTCGCCACCGCCCAAGACCAAGCTCAAGCCGTAGAAATTCAGCCCGCGATCCAGACCGTTAATGCCCATGCGATGGGCCATGCGCAGCGCGTTGGCAACGCCCACCTGGTCCATCACCCGGATCGCCGGAATGTTGTACGAACGTGCCAGCGCATTGCGCAGGGATGTCGGCCCGTGGTACTGGCGGTCATAGTTCTCCGGGCGATAGAAGGTCCCATCCGCCTGGGGAAAGGCCGTCGCCACATCCAGGATCATGGTCGCCGCAGTCATGCCTTGCTGGAGCGCCACCAAGTAGACATAGGGCTTAAAGCTCGACCCGGGCTGGCGCTGGGCAATGGCGACGTTCACCTGTCCGTCAATCTCGTTGTTGTTATAGTCTAACGAGCCGACCATAGCCAGAATCTCGCCGGTATCATTGCGAATGGCGACAATCGAGGCGTTGTTGACATTTTTGCCCGCAGCGTCCAGCTCGGCGACCCGCTCGCGCGCCACTTGCTCGGCATAGCGCTGAAGCTCCACATCCAGCGTCGTATAGACCGTAACGCCACGTTTCCAGATGAAATAGGGATCGCTGGCAGTGTTGAACTCGCGCTTGATCTGGTCCAGCACATAAAGCGCAAAGTGGGGCGCGGTCAAGATGTCGAAGCGTTCCGCCACCGAGCGGCGCACTGCCAGGGGCTGGGCAAAGGCTGCCTCCGCTTCGGCGGCGCTGATCTGCCCTGCATCCACCATAGCCTGTAAGGCAATCCCCTGGCGACGCTTGGCCTCTTCGGGCGCATCAATGGGGTTGAGCGCGGGGAACTGGGGAATGGCAGCCAGCATCGCGGCCTCGGCAATATCCAGTTCGGTGCTACTCTTCCCGAAATAGACCTGGCTCGCCGCCT